>JBBRKX010000729.1:0-2934 GCA_038231675.1 Chthonomonadales bacterium
CGTTCAGCAGGTCGGCGGCCAACTGTTCCTTGAGTAATTGGTCGTAAGGCTTATCGGAATTGAACGCCCGCACCACATAGTCACGGTAGGTATAGGCGTAGGGATATATGCGCCCCACATCCCCGACGTTGCCCACCAGGTAGCCGAGCGTATCGGAGTAGCGGGCAAGGTCCAGCCAGTGACGGCCCCAACGCTCGCCGTAGTGCGGAGAGGCCAGCAGTCGGTCCACTACCTTCTCGAACGCATTCGGCGACTTGTCCGCGACAAACGCCGCGATCTCGTCCGGGGTGGGCGGCAGGCCGATCAGGTCGTAAGTCGCACGCCGCAGCAGCGCGATCCGACCGGCGGGGCGGGCAGGCTTGATCCCTTTCGCCTCCAGCTTCGCCAGCACCAGGCGGTCGATGGGGGTCTTCACCCACGCGGCATTCTTGACGGCGGGCATTGCAGGCTGCCGGACGGGCTGCAGCGACCAGAGATGGCCCCGCGCCTCGGTAACGCGCTCCGTCATCGTCTTAGGGTGAGGCGTTCCGGAGGCTCCGGCGGGCCAGGGCGCGCCCATTTTGGCCCACGCCGCAAATTCCGCCACCGTGGCGTCCGGCAGCTTTCCGGACGGGGGCATCTTAACGGCATCCGCGTAGCGCAGCACCGAGAGTAGGCGGCTTTTGTCCGGGGCGGCGAGGTCCAGTGCGCTTCCCCGGTCGCCGCCCTTGAGCAGTCCGGCGCGAGAATCGAGCCGAAGGCCTGCAAACTGAGCTTTCTCGCCGTGGCAGGAGTAGCACTTCTCCGCCAGCACCGGCCGGATGCTCTTTTCAAAAAACGCGACGGCTTCGGGCGTTGGAGGCGCCTGCGCGCGCGAGGCAGCCGGAAACAGCGCGGCGGCCAGCAGCAGCAGCCAGCGAAACGCCGCAAAAGTCTTGATGAAAATCGATGGAAGTGAGTTCATACCTGGTTTGACACCAACAGGCAGGCCGTTGTTTCTGTCGAGTCTAACCCGGTGTAGGTCGAAATGTTTCTGAATCATGACTTGCACGGATGGCTGCGTTCACGGCCTCACTATTTGTATGCATGTCAAGAGCGAAACAGGGGTGCGACCTCCACGACTTTGTTTTTAGGGGGCTATCAAGACGCAGCGAAACCCATCGTCATAATTGGCGCGATCCGGAAGATTATAATGCCGGAAAGCGGCGCAGAAATAACCTGCCCGGACCCAATACCAGGATCCGCCTCGCACGACGCGGGATTCCCCTTCCTTCAAGTTTACAGGATCGTTGGCGGCGGCGCTGTTCTCCCAATAGTTTTCTTCGAAGGTATCCTGGCACCATTCCCATACGTTGCCCGCCATGTCGTGGAGGCCGTAATCATTCGGAGGAAAGCTGCCGACTTGCGCCGTACTGACGGACTTATTCGGCCTTACCGAATTGACGCATTGGGAACCGTCGAAGGTATCGCCCCACGGAAAAGGAAGGTTGCGCGGCCCGCGCGCGGCATGCTCCCACTCCGCTTCGCTTGGCAGGCGAACGCCTGCCCATCGGCAATAGGCGACGGCATCGTGCCAGGAGACGCTGACCATCGGATGATCGTCGATCCAGCCCCATACAGGTTGGCGCGCGTCCCAGTCGAAAGAGTAGCCGTCGTTATTGGCGGTGTCCTCTGTAAACCCGCGGAACTGCGCCACGGTAACGAGATGCTTGTAAATGTAGTAACCCGAAAGCGTTACCATGTGGGGCGGATTGTGGCTCTGATCCCAATCCCCCATCTGGAAAGTGCCGGGCGGAATCCAGACCATTTCCGCGCCATCTCTGGCATTTACGTGCCCAGGCGTTTTTGCAGGGATCACATTGACGACAGGCTCGAAGATCGAAGTCAGCGAGGTGAGATAGAGAATATCGTGTCCCAACCCCTTGAGCGGGACGGCATCTATCTTGACGAAATCGACATCGTTGAGCTTTCCGGTAACAAGCTCGTAGGTTTCGCGGGAGACCATAACCTGACCTGGCTGCGCATTCGCCTGCACCCTGGCGGCTTTATCTACGACCGAGCCGATATAGTCGCCGTCCTGCAACTCGATATGCCCGGTATTCAGTCCCATTTTAACCTGAAGGTTGCCGGCAGGCGTCGGGATCGGGCTATTTTCGAAACTCTTTTGAAGAGACAGCGCGCAGAGCACCGCACGCTCCGCATTGGTGAAGGTGATCAGGAAGCCGTCGCCGGTGTCCTTTGCGATGTAGCCGTCGAACTGGTCCACTTTCTCCGCGACAACCAGGTCGTGCGGCTGCTTGACGTTCTGGCGATAAGAGCGGTCGCGCTCTTCCGACGTCCTGCCGGACATCTGGCCCTTCAATTGGGTAGAATCGGCGATGTCCGTGAACAGAACTGTGATGGTGCCCGTGGGCGTGGCGCGGTAAAGCGCGGTTTCTATGGTGCGCAGCATCTCACTTGCCGTGGCGAACCGATCTTCGGGGTTTTTCTGCAAGGCGCGCGCCACAATCCGCTTTGCAGCGGAGGATACCGTCGCCGGCAGAGGCCTGGGGCTTTCCGCCCCGATCGTAATCGCCAGCGCAAAGATACTCATCGCCGTGTGTCCAAAGGGAAGTTCCCGGGCCAGCATCTGGTGCATCAGCACCCCGACCGCCCAAATATCCGACTGCACAGAGTACACGTGGCTGAACATCTCCGGCGCCATATAGGCGGGCGTGCCGGCAATCCGCGAGGAGAGCGAAGCATCGGTCCAGCGAGAGAGGCCGAAGTCGGTAAGAACCGGCGTCTCGCCGCGCATCAGCACATTGCTCGGCTTCAGGTCGTGGTGTATGATCGGCGGATCGTGAGTGTGGAGGTGGTGCAGACCCAACAGAACGCCATGAACGATACTGAGAATACGCGCTTCCTCGATCGGTATGCCGCTATGTGCCTCCAGCCATTTGGCGAGAGTCCCGC
>JBBRKX010000730.1:0-2934 GCA_038231675.1 Chthonomonadales bacterium
ACTCCATTGCATGCAATCGTCTCTTCCGCTTCTCCAATGAGTCGGCGGACTCCTGCCTCGGGCAGGTTACGAGCGAGCATAATCCCATTCAGGCGACCTTGCTCTTTCGCTCCGCGAGAAGATCGACCGGGTCGCCAGGATGCCACACGGGCATTCCTTCCGGAACCACGTACGCGAAGGTTTCATCGTCGCTGGGGTATGGGTTCGTCTTCCGCTCATGAAGCGCGGCCTGGTACATCAGGCACCGCTTTTCCAGGGTCTCATCCGGGAACCAACCGTATTTTTGGTTCCATCCCACGGCGCGGTCATCGAAGTAAATCACCCGGCGCAAGGTCTTGCTCTGGTTCACGGTGCTTCCGTGCAACACTTTGACGTGATGCAGCAGCACGTCGCCTGGTTCCACCTCCGCCGGCACGGCGCCGGGCAGCGCAAAATCCTGTCGGCCGCGTGCGATCCACTCCATTGCCTGCTGCTTTTCCCAGAGATGACTGCCCGGAACGACCCACACACACGAGTTCGCGACGTTCGAAACATCCGGATAAATATCGATATTGAAGACCCGCTCCGTGCCCGTGATGGAGTGGTCGTCACGATGCCAGGGGACCGAAGAGCCCTTGCCCGGCAGCTTGAAGACAAGCGATTCATAGAGCGGGATGAAGTCTTTGCCGACCATGCGCGTCAACAGGTCGCCAACGAACGGATGCGCCAGAAGCCGGAGCGAGAAGGAGTTTGGATTGGCGTGCAGGTAGTTCAGATAATAAGGGATGCCCTCCGGCCCGCGCGCGCATTTCTTGTCCGCGGGGCCGCCCGCCACTATTTCGTCGATCAGGCGCGCCGTTTCGTCCTGAACATGGGCCAATTCATCGGCGTGCAGCACATCCTTACAAATGACGTAACCATTCGCATCAAAGAAATCGATTTCATCGTCGGTGATCTTACGCATCCTATGCTCTCCTGCCATGGCGTGCTTACGGTGACGTTGTCCCGGCCTCCGCCAACGGCTTCGACAACTCAAAATCTTGTTGCCGGCGCGCCTCTTGCCACCCTAATAACAGGAGGGAGAGAGGGAACCTAGAGGGAACAACCTCATTGCCATGCTGTCCATGAGGTTCGAGGCAGGGGCAGGTATTTCCTTTGCGAGCGCTTTCTATCGAGCCACTTCTCCGGGAGGACTTTATGCGAATAAGTTGCTGTGCCTACTCGTATCGTCAGGCGTTCCAATCGGGCGCTCTGACGCTTACGGATTTCGTCGATGTATGTCACGACCTCGGAATGGATGGGATGGAGCTTACCGCCTATTACTTTCCGACCACGGAAAAGGCGTTTCTGATGGACCTCAAGCGTCTGGCGCACCGTAAAGGCATGGCGATATCGGGCACGGCCATAGGCTCCAATTTTGCGCGGGAGGATGCCGACGCCCGCCAGGAGCAGATCGACCTGACGAAAGCGTGGATCGAGAACTCCGTGCTGCTGGGAGCGCCGACGTTGCGGGTGTTCGCGGGAGCCGTGCCACCGGGCGCAAGTGAGGAACAGACATTCGATCAGGTCGTCTCCTGTCTTCAGCAATGCGCCGCCCACGCCTGGGAGTCGGGCATCACCCTGGCGTTGGAGAACCACGGTGGGCTGACGCAAACGGCCGTTGGGACTCTTCGCCTCATGAACGCAGTGGGACATCCAGGCTTGAAGCTCAATCTGGATCTTGGCAACTTCGAGGGCGATGTGTACGGCCAGATCGAGGCGTGCGCGCCTTTTGCGGTCGCCACCCATGCCAAACCATGGGCGACGATAAATGTAGCAGGAGGGGTAAAGACACGGGAGCGCGTGGATTATGGGCGTATTCGCCGTATCCTGGACCAGTCCGAGTATCGCGGCTTCATCGCCATCGAATATGAAGAAGAAGAGCCTGCCGAGACGGCCGTCCCGGCCTTTGCCGCAGAGTTACGTTCGGCATTTCGGTCTGAGCGCTGATGTATATTCATCCCCTGCGGTTATACAGGGGATGAACGCGGTCTTGCTTGCGTCGATCAAATGGCAATGAAATTTCGGCTCCTTGTCACATCCTCGCCGGCTGTCTTGAACATCTGCAGGACACTTGATCGGCCGTACATGCGCGCCAATTGCATGGGCGTCAGTCCGTGGGTAAGCAGAGCATGTCGCTAAGCCCCATGGCAATCGAAACCTCGCTTATCTCTACTACGTCCTCTAAACAGCATCAGCCTGACACGTGTGCGAACATCATCTTGACGACTGCCCATGCGGATGCGCTCTGGTCGCACCTTCTTGACCTTCTGTTCTGAAGTGCCACCAAGACTCTGCTCCCGAAAGAAGCCCAACTCATGTCTCATCTTGTTCGAATCGGAGCGCTACTCTTGGTCGTGCTTACCGTCACTTCGCTGTCCGCGCAGACGCCGCCGAAACAGGCGGACGCTACGGCCGCTGAGTGGACCGTCACCGCAGCGGAGATCCCAATGCGCGATGGCGTCAAGCTCCATACGCTCATCGCTTCGCCCCGGTACCCCATCTCATCGATGCCCTTTCTGATGCAGCGCACTCCTTATGGCACCCCCGATGGCCTGATTGTGTCGCTGCCCGCTGATGCCGCTAAGGAGCTCTCCGAGGGCGGCTATATTCAGGTCGTGCAGGACATCCGCGGCAGACACAAATCCGAAGGCGCTTTCGTCATGCTCCGCCCACCCCATGCGCCGGAAGATGTCCACGGAGTGGACGAAAGCACCGATACTTACGACACGATCAACTGGCTTCTTCACCATGTACCCGGCAATAACGGCCGCGTGGGCATAAGGGGAGGCTCCTACGACGGATGGCTGGCGGCAATGGCCCTGATCCATCCGCATCCCGCGCTCAAAGCCGTCTCACCCAAGGGGCCGGTGGCCGATATGTTCCTGGGAGACGACTTCCATCACAACGGGGCCT
>JBBRKX010000731.1:0-2923 GCA_038231675.1 Chthonomonadales bacterium
AACGGTATGTCCTTCGCGTTCCAGTCGCCGCATAAGGGCATTCCGCACTTCTTCTTCATCATCTACAACGAGAATGCGACTCATTCAACCTCCCATGGTGAATTGCGTGCTTTGAACCATTCCCTCAGGCGACCGTGGATTGTCACGGGAAACGCACTCCAGGCAAATAGGGGAAGCGCCAGGCGCAACCGATGCGCCGTAGGGAACCCATAACCCCCATTCAGTAGCCGATGGCTTGCAGAACCGCTTCGGTGCGGGCCGGTACTTGCAACGGGGCCTGCGCCGCCTGGTTGACGGCACGGTCGGGGTCTTTCAAGCCATGTCCCGTCAGGGTAACGACGACGACCGTGGGTTGGGTGAAAAAACCACGCTGCGCAAGCTTTCGGAGGCCTGCTATCGGCGCCGCACTCGCGGGTTCCGCAAATAAGCCTTCCAGAGAAGCCAGCATGCCGTAGGCTTCCAGGATCTCGTGATCCGTGACACTTTCGATCAATCCGCCGCTTTCGTCCCGAGCTTCCACGGCGCCGTGCCAACTCGCTGGATTGCCCACCCGGATCGCGGTCGCGACGGTCTCCGGGTGGGATACAGGAGCGCCTTCCACAAGAGGGGCCGCGCCTTCCGCCTGGAATCCCAGCATCTTCGGCGTCGTCGAGGCCTTCCCGGCGGCTTTGTACTCTTTATAGCCCTTCCAGTAGGCCGTGATATTGCCGGCGTTGCCTACGGGGAGGGCATGATAGTCCGGTGGCGCTCCCAGCGCATCGATGATCTCGAACGCGGCGGTCTTCTGACCTTCCAACCGGTAAGGGTTTACCGAATTCACAAGGGCGATCGGCCGGCTCGCACAGATATCGCGCACCAGGCAGAGCGCATCGTCGAAGTTGCCCTCGATGGAAATCACGGTCGCCCCATGGATCAGTCCCTGAGAGAGTTTTCCAAGAGCGATCTTGCCTTCCGGGATGAGGACGAAGCACTTCATGCCGGCGCGTGCGGCATACGCGGCCGCCGAGGCCGAGGTATTGCCCGTGGAGGCGCACATAACCGTGTGTTGACCGGCTTCCAGCGCTTTGGTGACGGCCATCGTCATGCCGCGATCTTTAAACGAGCCCGTTGGATTAAGGCCCTCATATTTGCAGTAAATGGTCAGGTGCGGGCTGATGGCGGCCGCAAGTCGCTCCACCGGCACAAGCGGCGTGTCACCCTCACATAGGGTGACAATGGGCGTCGATGGGGATACCGGAAGAAATTCGCGATACCGATCAATGAGTCCATGATACAAGAGAGCATCTCCCCTTACTGATATTGTTGACCGAATGATGCATTGTAGCACGCAACCCGGTTCGATGCAACCCCGAACGGGCATTTTACGGGCATGGTTATGCTATAATAAGCACGTATGGATGAACAAATGTCTGCTTCTATCATGGCGCCAACCGATCGTGGAACGAGAATATCCGCTCGCCTGCTGAAGTGGTATCGTCTCCACAAGCGCGATCTTCCCTGGAGGGGAGCGTCGCCCTATGCGGTGTGGATTTCCGAGATCATGCTGCAGCAAACCCAGGTCGCGACCGTAATCCCGTTCTTTCTTCGATTCCTGAACCGGTTTCCCACGGTGGAAGCCCTTGCCGAGGCTCCGATAGACGAGGTTTTGAAACACTGGGCGGGGCTTGGCTACTATGCCCGTGCTCGCAACCTCCATCGGGCGGCTCAAAAGATCGTGACCGACCACGGGGGGCGCGTGCCGGACACTCCGGAGGCGATAGAAGCGCTGCCGGGAATAGGACGCTACACGTCGGGAGCCATTCTCTCGATCGCCTACGGCATTCCCCGCCCGCTTGTCGACGCGAATGTGGTGCGGGTTTTGTCCCGGCTCTTTGGCCTGAAAGGAGATCCGAAGTCTGCAGCGAACCAGGCGGCGATTTGGTCCATTGCCGAGCAGCTTGTGCCGCCGGAGGCGCCTGGAGATTTCAATCAGGGTTTGATGGAGATTGGCGCGTTGGTCTGCGCGCCTACGGAGCCGAAGTGCGAAGCATGTCCGCTGCTGAGCGACTGTGTTGCCGGCAACAGTGCGGATCCCAGCGCGCTGCCGGAGTTTCCAGCGGGGCGTAAGCCCATTTCCGTGGTTCACTCCGCTGCCATCGTTCAGGACGCCGAGGGACGCTTCCTGATCTCTCAACGCCCTCTGCACGGGTTGTGGGGCGGGCTGTGGGAGTTCCCGCGCGTGATTTGCGCGCCCGGCGAGGAGCCAAAGTCGGCTGCCGTCCGGGCCGCCGCAGAAGTGACGGGGCTGACGATAAAGGTGGGGTCCCGGATCGCCACGGTGAAACATGCCGTGACGCACCATCGGATCACGCTGTATGCCTTTTCCGCGCAACCGGACTCTTCTTCCGGGCCTGCCTATCCAAGGGACGCCGCGGCCGTGCGATGGGAGCGCTTCGAGGCGCTGGACGATTTTGGCTTCTCCTCACCGCAAGCCCTACTTCGCAATGCCCTGCGTCAGCGCCTGGAACAACAGCAAACGGGGACCTATCAACCGGAACTGGATTTATGATGGTCCGAATGCTGAAAGCCGAGTTCCGGCAAGCGAGGAGAACACGCGGAGAAGGCCGATGCCCTCGCGGATATCGGCCCTTTTGCGGTGATAAGAAGCGTTGATTAGGCAAGCTTGAGACGTCGTTTACGCCGGTCCTCCGCCAGGAGCCATCCGTGTGAAGAAAAGTACGCTGAGCAAAATGCTCACACCGATCAGAACCACACCAAGAAGTATATAAAACACTTCACTGCGGTCAATACCTTCGCCAAACCTGACTCGTGCCCGAGTACCACACATTCAGTGTGTTCGCCGGAATGTGCGCCAAATCGGCTCCTTTAGGCCGCCATTTTCTCCTGCGGAGCACTCCCATGCGGCAAATGGATACAACCCAGC
>JBBRKX010000732.1:0-2918 GCA_038231675.1 Chthonomonadales bacterium
AACCAGGCGCTTGAGAAAGTCTTCAGGCGCGATCCCTCTTTGCTTGGCTCCCGCCATAAGGCGGGCCTCTTCAGCGGGCGTCAGGTCGATAGTAAAAGTCATCCTCGTCCTCGGTTCCAGCACGGGTTGCACATCTTTACTGTATCAAAACCCGCACATGAGACGTTTGAGCGCGTTGGAATGGGCAGGATTTTGACCCATTTTGCTGATCACCTCTCCATCCAGAACTTCGTAGCGGCCTTCAAGGACGCCAAGTTCCACCAGTCGGGAGCACGCCTCAACAGTCCAGCGATAGCGGTTAGGAAAGATCTCCAGCTCGGGGGCGATCAAATTTTGGCTCATACCATTTCTCCGGCCAGGCAATTTGCTGAACTGTTGGCGCGCTGCTCGGGCCTTCCTCCGGCTCTGTTGTCTCCATTATAACATGCGCAAGGAATAGTATGCATATGTCTGCGTGAATTCGCCGGGAATGGAAGCAACGTTATGAAGATTTCAAAGCCGTTTTCGATTCTTATCTGCTTGCTCACCATCAGCCGTTGTGCTGCCGCGCGCCGCTCGTCTCGGAGGACGCCCTGGGCGTCGTGTTGTTCTCCTGCGTTTGCAGAAGATTGACATACCGCCTTGCGAAAACGGCGACGCCCAGCGCATAGAGCAGAGACACCGACGCGCCTATTGCCACCGCGAGGCGCACTCCGGTCCGATCGCTCAACCAGCTTAACGGCAGCGTGCCCAGCGGCCACATGCCGATGACCGCGATGGTGAACAGGCTCATCACACGGCCCCGCATCTGATCACTGGCGACGTGCTGCAGCAGAGTCTGCACCGTCGAGGTGAAAACAATGGTCAGCATCCCCACAAAAAAGAGAATCGCCAGCGCGCCGGGCAGCCAGCCGACCGCACAAAAAGCGATTACGGCCAGACTTAGCCCCACGCCGCCCGCCAACGCCAGCCATCCCTTTTGCCGAAACCAGGCGTAGTGCGCCAGCAGAAAACCTCCGGTCAATGCTCCCGCGCCCGGCGCCGCACGCAGATATCCCAGTGTCTTCACTCCGCCATGAAACACGCGCACGCTGAAGACGGGCAACAGATTCTGATACGGCAGGGCAAACAGGCTGAACACCATCAGCAGACTCACCAGCAGCAAAATCAAGGGAGAGGCCGCCACATAGCGAAGTCCCGCGGTCAGGGCCTCTCCAACGCGCTCCGGCGTATGCACATGCGCGGCAGGCGGGAGCTTCAATGCCCAGACCGCGCCGATCACCGCGCCGAAACTCAGGGCGTTTAGATAGAACGCCGACGGCAGCCCGACCCTGGCGACGAGAGGCCCGGCAAGGGCGGGCCCGATGGCGGCCGCGCCGACAAAGGTTACGGAGTTGAGCGCAATGGCATTCGCGAAGTCTTTGCGCGGCACCAGATGCGGGAGCAACGCCTGACGCGCGGGCTGGTCGACGGCCAGCAGCACCGCGCCGACGAAGGACAGCACGACCACATGCCAGATTTGTATCGCCCTCATCTGCACCAGCACGCCCAGAATCGCTGCGGTAAGCGCGAAGAGGGTCTGTGTGGTGATCAGTAGTTTCCGCCGATCCACGCGGTCCGCGATCGTCCCGCCAAAAAAAGAAAGGCCGATCAACGGTATCGCGCGCACCAGACTGACAAGTCCCAGATCCAGCGCCCTATGGGTGAGGTCGTAGACCAGATAATCTTGCGCCACATTTTGCATCCAGGAACCGCTGTTGGATACGAGCAGACTGATCCACATCAGGCGAAAGTTGCGGTGCTGGAGGGCGGCAAAGGCCCCCGAAGCCTTCTGCGGGGATGCGGTTGACATCGTGTGCTCCTGAAATATTTCCGTTCATTTCACCACGGGCGTATCACCGGTCTTTCCAGCGAAAGACCCCCTCCCCGGCGATAAACCAGAGTGCGCCCTCCGCGCGTTCAATACGTGTGGGAGTAAACAGGGCGCCTGAGAATTCCGATGGGGGCACGGTCTTACGCCAGGAGTGATCGAACCGATCGAATCGCAACAGAACGTCTGAGACAGGCTCCGATTGCCCATCGCCGTTCGATCCCGCAAGCCAGCCTACGATCCAGATAGCATCCGCCTCTACCCGAAAGGCATGCCCAAAGAAGGGTTGCTTGCTATCGGGTAGAAATTGCTCCACCGCTCCCGTGGAAATATCGTAGCGTGCCAGGGTCCGTTGTTCCATCCCGGCGACTTGCGCCCCCTCGCCCATCGGCTGAGTCGTGGCTCTCTCCAGCAGCCAGACCGAGTTTTGGTCCGCGGCGATATCGGTGATCCAAACCATTGCCTTCGGCAGGCTGGAAAGCAGAGAAGAGGCGCTGCCCCATCGATCCGTCGACGAATCCAGGCGGAATGCTTCCCCGTCACACAGGGCCCATACGGTGGGGCCGGCGCAAAAAATGCGTTGGCACGTTTGTTCCGGAAATCCCTGTGCCCCGGTGTAAAGTCGCCACTGGCCGGAACGCCGGTCCATCCTCGCGGCAAAGGTTTGCTGGTTTCGGTTGCAGCGGCAAAGCGTCCAAATGGAATCTGCGGAGCCTACCACCTGAGTGATGGAATAATCGAGGGTGCCTATGCCGGGGAGACGTCCCCAGGCATGGCTCTTGGTGCTGAAGCGCGCCACTCCTTTTTGCGATGACAGATAGATATCGTCTCCATGGCGAAGAAAGCTATCGTTTCCCCACCCTATTTCGGCCTCCTCGGGCGTGGGGTACTTTGTCCACGTCCGGCTGCGCCGATCGTATTCGAAAAGAGCGGAGGAGGAACGACTGAACACCCACGCGCTGTCCGCGTCCACGCTGACAAGCGTGTGCTGAAGTTCCTCCTGGGGATCGTGGGGAGGTTGGGTAGGAATACGCGTCGTCCACGCCCTGGCGCCTGGATCGTATTCATA
>JBBRKX010000733.1:0-2907 GCA_038231675.1 Chthonomonadales bacterium
TGAAAAATCGTTCCCGCCGTCACGGATGTCTGGCGCCCACAGTCAGCACACTGCAACAAGATGCCTCTGACCGGCCAACATTTAGCACCAGCACAGCGCGGACAGCGGAAACCGTCAGGCCACAGAAGCTGGCGCAGATACTCCCGACATGCGTCTTCACTGGCAAATCGGACCTCAAACTCGCTCAGGTTCCGAGGATAATCTTCCACTTCCCCACACTACATGTTGGGGCTACCTGAGTCAAGCACATACCCAGTTTGAGTAATAGGCGGCCAGCCTCGCACGAAGCCGCACCGCTTCAGTGCGCACCACCGGGTCGAGTCTGGAATCGAAATCAGGACGGCGTCCGAAGACCTGAATGGCGATAACGGACTCCTTCAGTTCGTTATCTTTGCCTTCCAGATGCCCTTCTACGACGAATCGCAAAAACCCGGACAAGCGCTCGTTGCGCGAGAAACCGGGACTCTCCAGGACCCGGTCCAGTTGTCGCCGTGCGGCCTGCGCCTCTGATTCAAGCAATGGCACTGGTTCGAGAGTACCTCTTGTTTTCAATGGCGTGCAAGGGCTTCAAACGGTTCTACTACGTACTGAGACTTGTTCTCTCCTCATTTTCGCGGCATGATGCGGACATGAAAGTCCTTCTTCTCCTGTTGATTGGTATGCTTCTTTCCCCATTCCTGCTGATGGCTCAGCAGAATGGCGGCGCGTGGACCAACATCGGCCCCAGCCCTGCCGCTGTGAAGGCCTTCGCGGTGGACCCGCGGGGCAGCGGAACTATTTTCGTGGGCACGTTTGGAGGCGGCGTTCGAAAATCCCTTGACGGTGGAATTACCTGGTTTGCTGTCAATACCGGTCTGACCGATTTCAGAGTGTCGTATGTCGTCATGGACGCTTCCGGACCGCAAACGGTTTACGCCGGAACTTTCGGAGGCGAGTACAAGAGCGATGACGGCGGCGCCACGTGGCATAGTATTCCAGGGAACGTGCTTGCGGCCGACCCGAACCGGTCCGGTGTTGTTTACGGCGCAATCGGCAATAACCTGAGCAGCGGCTCGATCCAGAAGAGCCTTGATGGCGGAGGCACCTGGACAAGCATCCTTCCCTACACCGCAGCGATATTCAACTTCGCCATTGATCCAGGAAACTCGGACATCCTTTATGTGCCGACCATCGGCCATGGCGCATTCAAGAGCACGGACGGCGGTCAAAACTGGTTTCCCATATCGGCATTGACTCCAGCGGCTATATGGACGATTATGCTGGATCCTGCCGACAGCCAGGTGCTCTACGCCGGCACGAACGAGGATGGGGTCTGGAAGAGCACCGACGCGGGGAACACATGGCAGCATATAGGGTCGCCGGGCCTCTTCCCCGTGTACTCGCTTACGATCGATCCGTCCGCTGCGCACATGGTCTACGCCGGCACGAACGGCGGCGGTCTGTGGGCGAGCTCCGATGGGGGCGTAACCTGGCAGCCAACCGGTCTCTCGAACGGCATCGTGTTATCGCTTATGGTGGATTCCTCGGGAGTGCTGTTCGCGGGGACGAACTCCGCCGGTGCGCAGGTCTCTCGCGATCACGGTGAAACCTGGGCCGTTCTGGATATCGGTATCGACAGCGCAAGTAAATTCGCTTATGGCATCTGGATCGACCCCGGCGACGGCCAGAAGATCTTTGCCAGCAGCCCAGCCGGGTACGGCCTGGTTTGGTCACAGGATGGCGGCGCGACCTGGTCTGACGCCGGACAGGGCTTCACCGGAATCGGATCCCGGGATGTTGCGTTTGATTCGTCGGATTCCCGGCGAATCTATGCCGGCGTGACGGTCGGGGATAATCTATTCAAGAGCACGGATGGCGGCTTGACTTGGTCCCGCCGCCGCCTCGGAAGCACCGCCGTTTACGTGATCGCGGTGGCGGTGGATCCGGTGAGTCCTAACGTCGTTTACGCGGGCACCCAAAACGAGGGATTCTTCAAGAGCACCGATTATGGGGATACCTGGAAATCTACGGGAAGCGGGTTGTCCGGCGCCATTACCTATTTAACCCTCGATCCAGCCAAGAGCGGAAGACTGTTCGCCGCCACTGGAACTGCATTCTATCTGTCCGAAGATGGCGGAGAAAGCTGGACCAACATCTTGAACATGCCGGCGTGGACGATTACGATTGACGCCAACACGCCCTCGACAGTCTACGCAACAGCCCAGACGCAAGGCGTATTCCGCAGCTTCGACGGGGGCCGCACCTGGCAGGAGATCAACACCGGCCTCACGAGGCTTACTATGGGTCGAAACGCCCCGGTTCTTATCGATCCTACGAATCCGAGGACGCTCTACGTGGGGAGCCAAGGCAGCGGCGTCTTCAAGAGCCGCGATGGAGGCGAGCACTGGCTGGCGGTGAACTCCGGGCTCGACGACCTGGCTGTATTTGGGCTGGCTATGGACGGGAGTAATCCAGCCGTGCTCTACGTGGGCGGCCCAAGCGGCGTCTTCAAAACGTTCTCCGGAGCCGAAGTGCAGAGCGCTCCAACTATAAGCACCGTCCTGAATGGCGCCAGCTATCTTGAGGGCCCGGTCTCTCCCGGTGAAATCGTCATCATTACCGGCTCCGGACTCGGTCCCGGTCAACTGATCCCGCAACTCCGGGGGTTAACGGACGCCACAACCCCAAACTTCCGGGGACGACGGTTCAATTCAACGGGACTCCCGCGCCATTGATCTACACCTGGGCGGGGCAGGTCGCCGCCCAAGTCCTGGATTCGGTCCGGTTGGGGCGGCACAGGTGATGGTGACATACGAAGGGAGCCCGTCGGCCTCTTTCCGGTTCAAGTTACGCGGTACGCACCTGGCGTGTATCAGGTGAAAGTTGCGCTGCGCTAACCAGTAAGCGCTCCACGTCATTGAGACAGCA
>JBBRKX010000734.1:0-2899 GCA_038231675.1 Chthonomonadales bacterium
TGAGGCCGCCCTGTTCGACGAGGCGTCTGGCGTCGCCATTGCTTTTCGCGAGGTTCGCGGCAACAAGCAGCTTGCAAACCCATATTCGGCCGTCCGTTCCAAGTTCGGCGGCCAGCGCGAACTCGGGTATTTCCGTGGGCATTTCGCCCGCGCTGTGGACGCGATTCCATTCGCGGTCGGCATCTTGCGCCGCCGTTTGCCCATGGTACAGCGCGATGATCTCCCGCGCCAGCCTGCTTTTTACCTCTTTGGGGTTGACCTGTCCGCTTTCCGCCTCGGCGAGCAACCGGTCGACTTCGGTGACGGAGACGTCCGTGCAGAGGATGAAATAGTCCCTCATGACGGCATCGGAAATGGACATCAACTTGCCGAACATTACGTCTGCGGGCTCGGCGACGCCAACGTAGTTTCCAAGCGATTTGCTCATCTTCTTGACGCCATCGAGGCCGACCAGAAGCGGCATGAAGAGCGCGACCTGTGGCTCCTGTCCCATCTCTTTTTGCAGGTCCCGGCCGGCAAGAATATTCAAGGTTTGATCCTGGCCACCCATCTCGACGTCCGCCTCGATCGCGACGGAGTCATATGCCTGCGCCAGCGGGTACAGAAGCTCATGAAGACTCAATGGCTCGTGTTTGGCATAGCGGGTCGCAAAATCTTCCCGCTGCATTACCTGCGCGACGGTCATCCTGGAGGCGAGGCGCACGACGTCGGCGAAACCCAGCTTACCGAGCCACTCTCCGTTGAAGCGAACCTGTGTCTTGTCTTTGTCCAGTATACGGGCAAGCTGATCGATATAGGTTGCGGCGTTTGTGGCGATATCTTCGGCCGAAAGCATCGGGCGAGTCGCGGAGCGGCCGGACGGATCGCCGATCAGGGCGGTATAGTCGCCAATAATAAGAATGACTTGATGGCCGAGGTCTTGAAACTGTCTCAGCTTCCTGAGCACCGCGGCGAAGCCCAGGTGAATGTCGGGCGCGGTTGGATCCAGGCCCAGCTTGATTTTAAGAGGCTTCCCTGTGCGCGCGGAACGGACCAGTTTCTCTTCGAGCCCATTCTGCGGCACGATGTTCAGGGTGCCGCGCCTTAATAAAGCCACCTGTTCTTTAATCTCAGGGGGAAAGGGTTCGGATTCCAATAGCGTATAACCTCGAAATGGGATAAGGAGCGCCGGCGGATAGCCGTGCTCCGGGGTAAAGACCGTCGCTCATGGTAGCATGACGATGTGGAGGGTGTCAAATGGAAGCCGCACTGGATGTACTGATACGGAACGGGATTCTTGTAGATGGGAGCGGGCAACCCCCCATACAAGGCGACATTGCCATTCGCGATGGCGTGATCGTTGCCGTGGGCGTGATTTCAGAAGGAGCAACTGCAACCGAGTGTATCGATGCCACCGATCAAGTGGTTTCCCCTGGCTTTATCGACATTCATACGCATGCCGATATCGCTCTCCTGGCCCGGCCGGAGCATCTGCCTAAAATAATGCAGGGCGTGACGACCGAAGTTTTCACCAATTGTGGGCTTGGATTCGCGCCAGTTTCGCATGATGGACTTGCCATTCAGCGCAAAGTGATCGCCGGGCTGTTCGGCGATGACGGACAGCGCAAATCGGAAGCCGGGGAAGAGGAGCAGGCTCATCGCTCCGGAGCGGACTGGAACTGGAGAACGGTCGGTGAGCTGCTAGAGCGGTATGAGAGCGGTGGCGTCGGGACGAATGTCGCCTATCTGATACCGCACGGCGCGGTGCGCGTTTCGGCGATGGGCATGGAGGAGCGCCCGGCAACCCCGGCTGAGCTTGCGGTCATGCTGCGCATGGTGGAAGAGGGGATGGCGGAAGGCGCCTGGGGAATGAGCACGGGAATCTGGTACGCTCCCATGCGCTCCGCAGCGCGTGAAGAATTGGTGGCGCTGTGCAAGGCAGCCGGATTTTTTGCGACGCATCAGCGCGATTATGGCTCCGCGCTTTTTGAAGCCACTCTGGAGTCCATGGACATCGCGCGCGAGGCAGGGGTTCCCGTTCAAATATCGCACCTGCAAATGAATGGCGACAATATGGCGGGAAGAGCACCGGATCTACTCGCATTATTAGAAAAGGCGCGGAGTGAAGGGGTGGATGTTACGTGCGATACCTACCCATACGTGGCGGGCTCTACTTTTGTCCAGGCGCTCGTCCCAGCGTGGGCAATCGAGGGCGGCCCGGATGCGCTCCTGCGTCGCCTTGCGGACCCTGTCGCGCGGAGTCGCATTGCAGAGGCAATCTCCGGGCCTTCCGAAGCGGAATGGCGACGATATACTCTCTCCGGAGCGCAATCCGTGGAAAACCGTGGGCTGGAAGGCATGACGTTCCATGCCGCCGCCGCCGTCCGTAAAATGTCGGTGCCGGAGTGGATCTGCTCTTTGCTTGAAGAGGAAGAACTCCGCGTCTGCTATGTGCATCATGCCGCTCATGAGGGCAATGTCCGAGACATTATGCGCTGGTCGGGTCAGATGGTGGGCAGCGACGGCTTACACCTGTCCGGCAAATGCCACCCGCGTTTATATGGAACGTTTGCGCGTGTGCTGGGGCATTATGCGCGTGACGAGAAAGTGATCTCTCTGGAGCAAGCGGTGCATAAGATGACAGGCATGCCGGCCGCGCGTCTGGGGCTGCAAAAACGGGGACTGTTGCGCAAGGGGTATGCGGCCGACGTTGTCGTGTTCGACCCGAAAAAAGTGTGCGATACGGCGACATTCGACGACCCGTTACGGTACCCTGTGGGCGTTCCCTACGTGTTCGTCAACGGCATAGCGGCAAAGTGGAACGACATGCCAACGGGCAAATTATCAGGCGAAATCCTTCGCCATCGCTGAATGAGAGCGGACGGGGCGTCCAATTTGTGAAATTACGGGTTATTCGGAA
>JBBRKX010000735.1:0-2898 GCA_038231675.1 Chthonomonadales bacterium
CTCGAGCCTGGTAAAGCTTGCCGCCGCAGTCGCCTCGTCCATCTGCTGATCGCTCGCCGCCTCCGTAGCGCCGGCTTCTCCTTTCGTCATAAGCCAGCGAAGTAAGGCGCGATCCTCTTCGGAAATATTCAGCGCCGTGACCATATTGAGGCCCGCGTTTTCCCGGCCCTCTTCGTATGCCGTGTGCAACTGCGTGGCAATGAGGAATCGCGCCGTCGATTCATCCGCCTCCAATAACTCCAATTCAAGGCGGTAACCGTGTTTCTCAAGCTCGGGAAACTGCTGGTAAAGCGATTCCACCTTCCAGCGATCCTCGAGAAAAATCTCCGTGCGGTGTACGGTGGCGCCGGAGAGCAGGTCCACTCGTAAACGAGGATGCCCTCCCTTTGCAAGTCCCAGGTAGACCAGGCCAAGGCGGGGCATCTCCCCAAAATCGCTATGTCGATGAAAGAGGAGTCTTCCCTGATGCTGCTGCAGCGCTCCAACAGAGTGAGAGATCGCCGGCAGGCGTTCTCGGATGAGCGCAAAGAGAATATCGGACGCGCCCGTTCCATCCAGACCGAGAAATAAACAGACCGTGATCGCTCCAAGAACGGAAACCGCCGGGCCCAGAAGAACACCCAGGGGCCGCAAGGCGGTCTCCTGTTCCTGCAAAAGTCCGCTGCTGGAAACAGCGCCCATAATCGTAAGCAGCCAGAAGCAGTGAAACACGATGGCGGCGAGCGTGCCCACCACGCATCCGCGTATCAACGCGCGGCCGCTTTCATCGCGTGGCAACGCCATTTTGGCGCACTGCGGGACAACCGACTGGCCGGGATAACACACCAGGAGCCCGCCGAAAACGCCGGCGAGCAGATCCTGCTCCAGGCTTTTTCGAGACCAGAAATCCGCGCGAATTTCTTTTAGGAACCCGAAATGCACATGCGGCAAAGCAAGCAGACAGAGAGCAAGCGTAAGACCGATGCAGGCGCCCCCAAGCACGAAATCCGCCGTAATACTTGACCCACGCTCGCCTCGCCAGAGCCGATAGATCAAAATGGCCGTGAACACAACGATCCATAGTGCGGGAGCAAGCCCCACGGAGCGCGATAGGTTAAAGGAAAATGCGATATAGCCTGCCACCAGGACCAGGAACGCCTGGAGAACCGACGTCCCATAGACGAGACGCGAGCCGGCGGGCCCGAGGTAGCCGGCGGTAAGTCGGCCCAGATACATGTTGCGATACTGGATGAAGCCGCTATTCTTCATGCCTTCCGCCATGCACGCCATCGTGATCAGATTGACTGCCCCGACGGTGCAGAGAAGCACAAGCCCCGCCAGCGGCCCGATACCGGCCACGGCGATCGGCAAGGCGAGGATGGCACCGGGACAATTGCCCATCAACGTGTAGAAAAAAGCCATCCAGAAAGGCGGAAGCGAGTCCAGCCGTTTGCCGAATGCGGCTATTTGCCAGTGTATACGCTCCAAAACGGTCAGTTCGGGCGCGGAAATACTTTGCAGGGGCTGGCCATACAGTGTCTCATACGCCTGCTGTACTTCCTCGGCATCCAGCCCGAGCGCGGCGCGTATGCCTGGAATGGCCGCATGGGTAAAGCGGTATTTGGCTCCTAACTGTTGCGCCACCGCCGCGCATAGCCGCGCGGTCGAAGGCTTCAGATAAGTCCACTTTTGTGCGTAACGCTCGATCTGTCGGATGGTGGGCCGGCGGGTTCCAGACCCATGCTGACCGAATACGCGGAGCCAATCGTCGTCCCCATCTCCCCCAGGCCCATCGGTGGAAATGCCCTCCGCGTTCCTCGATCCCAGCCCTTTCTCTCCAGAGCCCATAAGGGCCGAGATACGGCCTGTATGTGCGCTCGCCTGTGCGGTGGCGATCTCTATTTGGAACAATAATCCACGCGCTCGGCGTGCAGGCAGGCCACCCAGAACTTCCTCGCGGGTGAACAGTTCATTCGACCCCATCTCTACTCCCGAACTAATCTTCCAGCACTTTCCAGATATCCATGGGCGCTCGTCTGGGACCGTGTGGCGTTGCCGCAAGTCTTTTGGAGGCCAGACGGACGCGCCATCGTATTGCGTCGCATTCTTCCCCGGCTTCCAGAAACCCCTCTTTATTCAGGGTTTCCAGTATACAAGCTACCGCAGTTTCGGGCAATGCAAGATGCGCCGATACCTCGGATGCCGTCGCCCCGGATTGGCGCAGGAGCCATTGGACGACCCGACGCTGCTCTTCAGGCAGGTCCAGAACGTCCAGCATGGTTCGCTCTGGTCCGCTCTGCTCCTCGCCCGCGCTCTTCTGGCTGGCATCCTTCTGGTCCATGTGCGTCTCCGTTGGCCGGCGCGGCACTATTCCATCACATGCGCGGCGGCGTCACGAACGGTTTGCGTAAAGGGATGATCGGGGTAATGCAGGGAGAAAACTCCCCCGCTCGCTAATTCGAGCATCTCTTCGGTTTCCGCGAAGACCCCGGCGACGGTTGCGCTATAGGTCGTTTCCACCTGCGATTTCAACGCCTCGAAATCCAGGGAGGGCAGCGCTTTGTTCACGATCAGGAACATCTTCGGCACCCCGAGTTTGCGCGCCACTTCCACCGTAACGGCAGTTCCCTGAAAGTCCTGTCGGTCCGGTCGAAGGAGCAAAAGGAGCACATCGGAAACCGCGATGGAAAGCAGGGTTTCCTCATTCAGGCCGGGGTGCGTGTCGATAAACAGAAAATCCAGTTTCAAGCGGTCCACCAGGTCATGGAAGCCATCATTCAAAAGGCCGACGTCATACCCCTCGCGGAGCACGCGGGTGATCTCGCCGGCTTTTATGCTGGAGGGTATCAGTTGCATATTGCCGCCCAGAGCGGCGACTTCCGGCGGCGTGACATCGTATGCGGTCTTTTCGATCGGCAG
>JBBRKX010000736.1:0-2880 GCA_038231675.1 Chthonomonadales bacterium
AGTGCTGTGTACGCGACACCACTCGACCCATCGGGTCATGTTCGGCAGATGGCGCTCCAGAATGCGCTTATCGCCGCTGGTGAGGTAGATGGTCCACGGGCGGACGCCGCCGCCGTAGCTCGGGGAGATGTCGCTGTACGCGCCATCCGTAGTCTGCGCGTCGTCGACATCCACCATCCACTTGGTGAAGAAGGAAGCGACATCCGCATTGTAGGTGGCGGTGCGCACGAAGACCTCGGCGTCTCCCATCCAGCCCATGCGCTCGTCGCGCTGAGGACAGTCAGTGGGCACGCTCAGGTAGTTGCCGCGCTGTCCCCATTCGATATTAGATTGAAGCTGATTGATGCGCGGGTCCGAACACGCGAAATGCCCGGT
This sequence comes from Chthonomonadales bacterium, assembly GCA_038231675.1. Taxonomy (GTDB): domain Bacteria; phylum Armatimonadota; class Chthonomonadetes; order Chthonomonadales; family Chthonomonadaceae; genus JBBRKX01. The sequence continues at coordinate 376 of JBBRKX010000736.1, forward strand.
CGAGGGCGTATCCGAGCCAATGACGATGCCGGTCACGGCGTCCATCGCCGGCTTGCCCGGCAATCCCGTGAGTTCCACATAGCGGAACCCGTGGAAAGTAAACCTCGGCTGCCAGGTTTCCGGGCTGTCGGCAAGGGTGAAGTTGTCTATGGAGGGCGCGCCACGCAGGTTCGTGGTGTAGATCGTGCCATCCTTATTGAGCATTTCGGCATGGCGGATCGTGACCCGCGTTCCGGCGGGAGCGGAGACCTTCAATCGCACCACGCCCACCATGTTCTGGCCGAGATCAAACGTCCAGTGCCCGGGAGCGGCCTCGGTGAGACTCTTCGGTTTAACTTCCCGCAGGACGCGAACCGGTGGGCTGACTTGCGGCTCAAACGGGCGCGCTCCAGGAAGCGCCTCGGTGCGCACGAGCGAGGGGCCCCAATCCTTTTCATCGAGGCCGGGTTTATCCCAGCCTTTGAGTTCCTTGCGCGCGTCGTAGCTTTCGCCCAGCATAAAATCAGAAGAGAGGATCGGGCTCGGATGCGTTTTCCAGTAACCATCCGTAACAATGGTTGCCTTCGTGCCGTCGGAATAGGTCACTTCCAACTGCGCGAAGAGCGCCGGGGCCGTGCCATAGTATTGGAAGCCGCCGTTGCCGAGATGGCCGCTATACCAGCCGTTCCCCACGAGGGCGCCGAGCGCGTTGTCTCCCGCGTGCACGAGAGAAGTGACGTCGTACTCCTGATAACGGATCCGCTTTCGATAGTCGGTCCAGTCCGGGGCGAGCACGATATTTCCCACGCGCTGGCCGTTCAGTCGCATTTCGTAGATGCCGAGGGCCGTGGCGTAGAGCGAGGCATGGACGATGGGCTTCGACAGCGCGAACGTCTTGCGGAGGTAAGGAAGGGCCGCGCCGCCTTCGGGCAGCGTCAGTGTCACCTTTTCCCCCGCCACCGCCTCATGGGCCTTGCCGTCGATTTCATAGGCCACGCGAAGTTGTTTGACATGCTCCTTCGCCGGGTCACCGCCCAGCACGTTGTTGTCGACGACAACGCTCAACCGGCCGCCCTGAACCATTTTAGAAATGATGTCCGTGACATCGGCGGACGCCGAGCCATCGGTGGCCTGGTAGACCGCTTTGCGGATCACTACCGGGCCTTGAACCGCGCCAGGCGCGGCGCTGATCTTCGCGTCGATCCACTGGGCCTTCCAGTCTTCCGGATGCATCAGACCCATCGACCAGAAAGCGGTCTGGCTCCACGGGGACGCTTTGCCGTCACGATCCCATATCCGTGTCTTCCAGAAACCGGTATCGCGTGAATCGAGCGGCTTCCCTGCGTAGATAACGTGCGAAGACTCGGAAGAGGCTACTTTGCCCGAATCCCACAGATCGCCTTTATCTTCGGCCAGCAGTTTCGCCGAAGATGCCACCAGAACGCGATAGCCTGTCTGGCGGTCTCCGCGCCGTGTGGAGTCCATAATCCAACTCAGGCGTGGGGCGGTCTCATGGATTCCGAGTGGGTTTGTGAGATATTCGCAACGCAGTGCATGCGTCTTCGGCGCGGCGATCGAAAGCCGGGTGGAGGTTGAAAAGCAAACCAGGAGCGCGGCCAATGCCGTGCCCATAGGAATGCGGGATGCCCTGAACATAGTGATTCTATCCTTAACTAATCGAGAAGTTCTCTTTCTAAATTTCCCTTTGCAATCGGTTCGGGAGGCGCGTGGGCTCCAGAATGAATGGCGCTCGTTTCTCACCTGGCGAGGGAAGCGCGATGCCGCCGTTGCTTCGAGGACGCGCACTCCAAATCGTATCTTATTGACGAAGCTTTGTCAAGCGCACATCGTCTCTATGTTTTGGCCAGGGGCGCTGCCCGCCTGATTGTTCCGCGAAGATGCCCGATCCGTCGTTGCGGACTGCCATATCCAAATTTGCTTATGACGTACCCTATGCGCCGCCATTTGTGAGTGGGGCGGGGGAACGGCTCTGACCGTAAAAAATATTGAGAATATGTATATGGAAAGCCTGTTTGCTGAGAACAATTCATAATTTTCCATCGTCTAATGAATCGCAGAGCGAAAAGCAGTAACAATGCGTGGGAGTTTTTGTCCTACTTAACCGTAACGCTCTTTACCACGCAGTATCAATCCCGCACGCCGCGCCGCGTCAGTGATGTCCTTTGTTTTGGGCAAATCTTAGAAAGGCAAACGGTCATGACGCATCAATATTGCGACATCATGGGTTGTCACGCGCCGGCAAAATGGAAGTGCGCCTGTAATTATCCCGTGGAGTGTCTGGAAGAGTACCTCTGCGACTTTCACATGGGGGAAGCAAAGAGATTGCATGCGACGGTCGCGCTCCGATACGATGCGTTGGCCTGTCCCGTGGCGCAAGACAACTCCCAATCTTCACGCGAAACAATCTGCGAACGTTACCACGCGATGGCGCTTTAGCGCGCCTGCGAGGATCATCGGTCGCTTTATATCAGCAAGAAAACTCGGGGCCGGCGATCTCTCTCACAG
>JBBRKX010000737.1:0-2876 GCA_038231675.1 Chthonomonadales bacterium
ATTCATGGCGGCGGGAACGAACCTCTGGTTTGGCACTCCTGATAGCGGCGGACATCGCGCACTTCATTGCGGCGGGAAGGGCGCACTCCATCACGACCGACGCGGGATAACCCATGACAGTGGACATGACGCAATACATTGCGGTGCGCCTACTGTTGCGGAAACTACGCCTTTCGCTGAATTTCTACGCCGCATTAGACGGAATGACCGAGTGAACCGGACATTCAACTTCTGAGCGCCACTGTTTGAAGCCAGGATAACACGACTGCCGGAGACTAACGACATTGCGTCATCCAGACTGAGCGAAGGTGGCATAGCCCCGTTACTATACTTTTAGGCCGAAAAGTATAGTAACGAGGATGCTAACGGAACGGGAGTATAGTAACGCACTGACATTGAAGAGATGTTCCGGCGAAGCAGGGGTGCTAATCATCGAAATGTAGTCACCGTGTGAGGAGCGGACGAACTAGGACATATCTCCGTAGAGCACCTGGATGTAGTTCACCTGGCCCTCGTGGTAGACCGTATTCCAGAGGAACAGATCAAGTGCGAAATCCGCCCACGTGGTGGCTTTCCCATCGTGGACCGGGTCCGTGGTCTGGTCCCCCAGTTTGTCCGCCGGGAAGTTCGCTATGGCGCCTGCGAGAGCCTCGGTGGAGGATTGGAGCCAGGCAAGGCAATCCGACTTATTGCGGCGAGCCTCCGTCGCAACCTTGTAATCGTCCCAATTGATGGCGGGCATCTGGCCGGTGCGGTATCCCTGCGCCACCCACTCGTTCAGATAGGCGCACTCCAGGGCCTGGTCCAGAGCGTCCCGGCCCTTGTTGCCTTCCGTTTCCGGGTGCCAGGAAAGCCGGTCTTCCGGCATCTTGGCGACGGCATCGTGAAGTGCGCCGCCGGCAGTGCGGATTTTGCTTGCGAGGAACTGGGGCAGGTTGATGGATGACATCTTTGGCGTTCTCCTTTTCTTTCATGTTCTCATGCGGTCTCAGGGCCACGGCGACGCGACATGGGCGCCGGTGAGCCTGTGTTCAGACAGGCTGTTCGTCAGGAGCGGCCGGCATTCCTGCGCCCGTATACCAACAGGAAGGCTCGCTATCCAGGGAAGCGTCGGGTGCGTTCTCGAACGTTGCCGGGGTTATGATCACGGACCCTGCATCGTTCTCTTCCCCTTTTCAGGGGCCCGTTCCGAGCAGGCTAAGCCGTAGGCGCCACGTTGGCGATGCAAATCATTGATTCCAGCCGAGGCGGCCGTTGATGGAGATGCTGTAGGTCGCGGTATGGGTGGCTATGGCATACGCCGACCAGATCGCTTCCGCGCAGAACTCCGCGAGGATCACCCCCAGTGCGGCCTTGTGCATCTTATCGTGCCCACGCAGACCGTAATAGCGTTCCACGAACAGCTTGATCAGCCAGACGATCACCAGGCCGAACCAGAAATAATCCAGCCCGAAGTTCATGGCGAGGGCGTAACCGGCGGGATGAAGTGGGAAGGCCGGAATGCGGAATCGGGTGAAGTCGAGGAACAACACGAAGGCGAAACCAAGCACGACAAACAGGATCGCAACGGGATTTGCCGGATGATGCCGCTCCAGCAGTTTGGAGACCACGTCGGCCGTGTCCCCGCCCGCGTGCGGAGCGCCCCAGTGGTACCCCTTATAGATATAGACCAGATGGCCCAGGACGCTGCCGACCACGGTGGCGAACAGGATCGCAACAAATAAGGCGCGCTGATTGATGCGCGCCGACTCGCCCATTTTCATGGCTTCGAGTTGATGCGGCATGGGGTGCGTGCGATGAATGCGGTTCATAAAGAAGAACGTCGTCACGAGGCGACTGATGCCCGCCTGGGGAAGGGCCTGCGTGCCCACGAAATCGACGAGCATCTGGTTTGGGCCCATAAACGCCATTTCGTGCGAAGGCGCTCCGATCTGAGCGCGCATGCGCGTGAGCGCCGCGCTGAAGGCGAGGAAGAGGAGGACCGTGAACGCGACCATCCAGAGCGGGATCCCCACGAGCACGCCGATCCCCCCAAGCCCGCCAAGACACAAGATCAAGCCGACAAAGGCGACGCGATGCGGCACGCCGCGATCTTCGGACGGATGGCCGCGCAGGATCTGCTGCCACACTTCTTTGAGATAGCCCCGCGCCACCCAGATCGCGGTCACAAACAGCGCGAGGAACGCGCCCCAGGACTGCTCGCTGAAATAGGGTGGACTCGGCACCAACCCACCGCCTCCAAAAACCCCGGCGCTCTCGGTGTAACCGATCGAGTACGTGAAAATCTGTTCGAACTTGCGGAAGAAAAAGAAAAAGATGCACGAAAACAAAAGATCGGTCGGCATAAAGAACCCGATTGCCGCCATATATGGAAATATACCTATAGGCGTCCAGCCAATCGCGTTGAACGGGGGCGTATTGAGGAGGTCGGCGAGGTCCCCGAGGAACCGCACATTGATCAGGGGGATGCTGGGATAGACAAAATGAAAGCCGTTGATCATGTCGATGGCGAACATGATCAGAAACGGGATATAAAAGAAATGGCTCTTCCATGTGCTCGATTGTCCGGAGCCGAACTGGACCACGGCGAGGGGCACCTGCACGATGGGAAAAGCCAGCCGTTCCCGGTTGGTCCATTCGTCGCGCATCAGGCTGTTGATGCAGAGCATCGCGCCGCAGATCAGGGTCACAACGACGGTCCAGGAGGCGATATAAGGCCACCAGAGATACAGATGGTCGACGACATAGCGGAGCTGATATCCGCCATTGGAATAGTCCTTAAATTTTTCCGCGTCTTTGAGCGGAATGAAAAACCAGGTATGAATATAAGGTAGGATGTACTTCGGAAAGCGCGGGTTGCCATCGGCGTAGAGGGC
>JBBRKX010000738.1:0-2870 GCA_038231675.1 Chthonomonadales bacterium
AAAATAAAGTTTGGGGTGAAACAGGGAGGAATAAAATGACAATTGCGAATGTAGAGGCATCCGAAACGACGGTCGGCGCAAGGGTCTCCATAAATAGCCGGGTCTTGACCAGATCGAACTTGGGATCGGCCGCCTCGATACAGAGGAAGAACCGGTCCTGGCTCGCCAACTCAAAACGGGGCGTATTGAAGATAGGATGATGCGGACGAGGCAGTCCGTTCAGGGCCATCATGCCGATCACCGCGCCGAAGGACGCCAGAAGTATGGTGCATTCGAATGTTACCGGCATAAAGGAGGGCCAACTATGAAATGGCCGGCCCCCTACGTTCAGCGGGTACTCCACGACGTTGATGTACCATTGAAGGGCATATCCGCCGATACATCCCAGCACGCCGCAAATGAAAATTACCCAGGGAACCCAGATATCATGGAACCCGATCGCCTCCGCCAGCCCATGCACGGGAAACGGCGAGTACGCGTCGATGGTTTTATACCCTGCCTCGCGTGTCCGATTGGCGGCGGCCAACAGAGTATCCTGATCTTTGAATTCTGCTACCAGTCCGTAGATAGTGGGTGCGGCTTCCGTATGCATGCTGTCCTCATAAGTGCTCCCATCCGAGAGCCGGGAAGCATTCCTGAATGCTTCTCGGATGGAGATCTAATGTTTTCGCTCGGCTATGGCGGGCGCAGTCCGTTCGCCCGATGCTTCCGTGTGTCAGTCGCCCCGCACGGGTTCACCGGTTTCCGCGATCGCGGCCGGGTCGGTCTCGACATGATGCCCATGTCCTCGTAATCTGTTGAGCAGATCCTGTATCTCGAAGACGTTGATCATAGGGATAAAGCGGATGAACAGGAACATAAAGAATAGGAACTGCCCGACCGTGCCCAGGAAGATCGCCCAGTCCCATATCGTTGGAGTGTAGTATCCCCACGCGGACGGCATAAAGTCACGGTGCAGGCTGACGACGACGATCACCCAGCGCTCGAGCCACATTCCGACGCTTACGACAAGACAGATAACGAAGAGGAACGGCAAATTCTTCCGGACTTTTGGCGACCACAGGACCTGCGGAGCCACTCCATTGCAGAAGATAAGCGCCCAATAGGTGGGAGCATAGGGCCCACGCATGCGGTTCAAAATCATGTACCATTCGTACTGGTTGCCGCTGTACCAGCCATAGAATACTTCGCACATATAGCCATAGAAGACAATCAGGCCCGTGGTGAGCATGATCTTTGCCATCCAGTCGATATGCTTCATCGTGATCAGGTCTTTGAGACCATACCAGGACCGAATCGGAATGGCAAAGAGCAGCACCATGGCAAACCCGGCGTAGACGGCTCCCGCAACGAAGTACGGTGGGAAGATCGTCGTATGCCAGCCGGGCACGATGCCGGCGGCAAAGTCGAAGCTCACGATACTATGTACCGAGAGAACCAGCGGCGCGGAAAGTCCCGCGAGGATAAGATAGGCCGTCTCGTATCGGAACCAATGCTTTGCGGAACCGCGCCAGCCGAAGCTGAGGACCGCGCAAAGCACGCGCGTCGTCTTGTTGCGCGCCTTATCGCGAAGCGAAGCAAAGTCCGGGATCAGACCGATGTACCAGAACAGGGCCGACACCGTGATATAGGTGGTGACGGCGAATACGTCCCAGACGAGCGGGCTTCGGAATTGCGGCCACATGCCCAGAACGTTCGGTCCAATCGGCATCAGCCAGTAGGCGACCCATGGCCGGCCGGTGTGGAGCAGCGGAAAAAGCCCCGCGCACATGACCGCGAAGAGAGTCATCGCTTCCGCGAACCGGTTAATCGAGTTACGCCATTGCTGCCGCAAAAGCAGCAAGATCGCGGAAATCAGCGTTCCCGCGTGGCCGATACCGATCCACCAGACGAAGTTGATGATGGCGAAACCCCAGCCGACGGGGACATTGATTCCCCAGATGCCGACGCCACGCCAGAGCAGCCAGAGGATACCGATCACCATAACCTGCAGAAGGGTAAAGCCGATGCCGAAGAGGATGAACCAGACCAAAGGTTGCTTCTGGCTCAGGACGATCGAAAAGATCTTGTCGTTGATCGTCCCGTACGTCTGCTCGCCTTCGATAAACTGCTCGGGTTCACCGTAGCCGTCCGATGTGGCTGGTTGTGGAGTTATTGTTGCAACGCTCTTACGTAACACCTTAGGATTCCTTCCCGGCTGTCGGCTTTTCGATAGCGGTGTTCGGATTACGCAGCTTCGCGAGGTAGGTCGTGCGGGGCCGCGTGCCCAACTCGCCAAGCAAACTGTAATCGTGCGGCTGCTGCGGGAATTTAAGCTTCGACACAGCGTTATCTTTCCGGCTGATGTCCCCGAACGTGATCGCATTCGTGGGGCAAGTCTGCTGACACGCGGTGACCACCTCGCCGTCCTGGATCTCCCGGAATTCTATCTTTGCCTTGATGCGCGCCGCGTTGATGCGCTGAACGCAGTACGAGCACTTTTCCATGACGCCTCGGCCGCGCACCGTGACTTCCGGATTGTTCAGGAGCTGCAGAACCGGCGTTTCAAAGTGGTTCGCATAGTTCAGGAAGTTGAATCGGCGCACCTTGTACGGGCAGTTGTTCGAGCAGTATCGGGTGCCGACGCAGCGATTATAGACCATCTGGTTCAGGCCCTCATGACTGTGAACCGTCGCCGCGACCGGACAGACCGGCTCGCAGGGGGCATCTTCACAGTGCATGCACAATACGGGCTGGAAGAACGTTTGCACGCTTGCGGGATCGAACATGCCCTTGCTCTTCAGAGCGACGCGCATGTAAATCCGGCTGCCGCAGAAGGCGGGCGTGGCGAGAACGTCGACTCCCAGTTGATTCTGTCCGACCAAGTCGAA
>JBBRKX010000739.1:0-2842 GCA_038231675.1 Chthonomonadales bacterium
ACGCTGACCACAATGGCACTTCAAGCTGGTCTTCATTCCGTCGTTAACCTCCATACCGCTGCACGTAACTCCGATACTCGAAAGCTCGTGCGCTGGCGGTCGCGCCACGGAACTCTAGGGGCATTTTGAAATTTCGTGGTGAAAGAAATTCCATAATTTCTTCTGGAAGAATTATACCACACTTGAATTGTGTCTGCATTACCGTAACGCCCCGGCACATCCGAGCCTACAGAGAATCGAGTGCCCGGACGCTCTTAGGAACGAAATGCCGAACAAAGCGGGATACGGCGTAACGATCCGTCATACCGGCGATAAAATCGCATACGCGCTGTGCCCGTCGTTCGACGGACGAATCGTTCTCGAGCGGGCCACCGGACATCATTTCGGGGTGTTCCATATAGAGGTGGAATAGAGCGCGTATCACATGCTGTGACTTCCGAAGATCCTGGTTGCCGGTAGAAGCGTTCCAATAGACGCGATCGAAGAGAAACTCCTTCAACTGGTCCGTGGCGGCGCCGACAGGCGCCGACATTTCCACGACCGGCCGGCCTTCGCTGTGCTCGACGATATCGATCACCATGCGCGATATGCGCTCGGAATGACTATGGCCCAGGAAATCCATCTGCGCGCGTGGAAGGTCCGAGGGGTGAAGCACTCCAGCGCGAAGGGCATCGTCGATATCGTGATTGATATAGGCGACCCGGTCGGCGATGCGCACAGACCTGCCTTCCAGTGTGGTGGCGACCTCCGCAGACATATCGGACAAGTCCTTGCGGCCTTTACTATGCCGGGCAATGCCATCTCGGACTTCCCAGGAAAGGTTAAGACCTTTCGGGGGATCCTCGGGACGTTCGACATCCTGCGCGAACTCATCGCCGGTGCCGTATTCGAGAACCTCGACCACACGCAGACTCTGTTCATAATGCCGAAAGCCAATATCCGGCATGTATTCGCGATAAGCCGCATCCAGAGCTTCCTCCCCCGCGTGTCCAAAAGGGGGATGGCCCAGATCATGGGCCAGCGCGATGGCTTCCGTCAGATCTTCATTCAGCCGCAACGCGCGAGAAATCGTGCGCGCGATCTGCGCTACTTCGAGCGTATGAGTCAACCGCGTACGGAAATGGTCCTCTTCAGGATCGATGAACACCTGCGTCTTATGCTTGAGACGCCGGAACGACCGGGAATGAAGAATGCGGTCTCTATCGCGTTGAAATGCAGTTCGGACCGGGTCGGGAGTCTCTTTTCTTTCTCTCCCTTGGGAGGCTGTTGCTTTCGCTGCCCAGGCTTCCAGAAACTCCCATTCCCATTTCTCTTGCCTTTCGCGAGGCGTCAGGCTCATCGCCACGGTCTCTCCTTGCGTCTGAAAGCGCTGCTACAATTATTTTTTCGACGCACCGGCGTCACTGCAGCCACAGGGTCCTTCCGCCGACACGTATCCCTTGCCATTGCGAGGAGGAGCCGATTGAGTCGGGGAAGCGGTATCCTCTGAGGCGGGATGGCTGATCCGGGTAGCCGCGGAAGGATCGTAATGAGCGTTCTCAGCCAGCCGATCGGCGGCGGCGCTAAGAGGATCGGGAGGCGGAAGCGTTATGGAAGGTGGGGCCAAAATCGTCCGTACAGGCATTTCTATTTGGGAGACTACCGGATGAGGTTGCTTGGGCGGCATGAGAACGGTCGCGGCTGTTCGGCTGCATCCCATCGTTAGAGGGAGAAGAACGCTCGTTCCGGCCGCTAGAAGACACGCCCTGAATAGCCATTTCATAGATCGAATGCTCCTGCGAAGGCACTGCCCGAAGCGTCGGCGATGCTCACGCTGAAATTGTAGGTTTGTTTCGCCACTTCCACCATCAGCATACCGGACGATAATCACAAAGTCAAGTGATCGTGAATCTGGAAGTCAGGGAGTTTCCAGCCTAACGGTGAGGAAAGAAAGCACCGATACTATTAAGGATTCGAGTTCACCTTTCTTGGCTGGGCGGCAAGAATTTCCTCCCCTTTATCTTGCCGCCTTTTTTTCTATCCGCCAGTCTTCTATCCACTGGATTGCACCAGGTCGATTTGAAAACACGCATTGCCTCAGGAAGCGTCCCGCAGGCCCTTTAGGCCGCCATCCAAGCGCTTAGCGGTAGTTGGTGAACTCAACGTCGAACGGCAGATCCGGCATCCCGCGAATAAGCTTTTGAACTGCCTGAAGTGAGTCTTTGTCTTTGCCTGTCACCCGAAGCTGCTCGCCCTGGATTTGGGCCTGGGCTTTCATGCCCGCAGCCTTGATTTCCTTCACAAGGTTTTTCGCATCATCCGTCGGAATCCCCTGTCTCAAGGTCACCGTCTGCCGCGCGGTGCCTGCGGAGCCGGATTCGATCTTGCCGTATTCCAACGCTTTCAGGGAGACGTTGCGCTTGGCGAGTTTGCTTCGCAAAATGTCCAATACCATTTCCAGATGAAACTCGTCATCGGAGAGAACCTTGATCGCGTTCTCCTCCAGGGTAAATGCGGTTTTTGTGTTTCGAAAATCGAACCTGCCGGCGATCTCACGTTCGGCTTGATCGATCGCATTTTTTACTTCCGTGATGTCCACTTTGGAAACGACGTCAAAGGAAAACTCAGGCATGGAATTTACTCTCCTAATCTCTCTTTACAGGTTCGCAGCAAGCCTTCAACGTTCAGCATAAGAGAGGTAAGCGCGTCTTCGATCTGTCTTAGTTCCGGATGCGCCAATCGTATGATATCGATTCCTTCAAGAACTGGAATAAAATCGACGATTTGCCGTGCGTGTGAGGAGAGGCGCGGCGGATTATCGGATAGATCGACGTCGAATGGGGCCTCTTCATCCCCGGCATCC
>JBBRKX010000740.1:0-2828 GCA_038231675.1 Chthonomonadales bacterium
GAACATTGATGTTTTAGAAAGGCCATTTTGAGATCGAAATGCCTCATGCAAAACTGTGAAATCTAATCTAACTGACTACTTAGTAGTCAGTTAGATTGAATATCGTAGTTTCGTTTGAGATGCACGCGGCCTTGACAAAACTATGAAATCTAACCTAACAGTGTACTTAGTTATACTTCTGCTAAGCGGCATCTACAGTGTCATCCACGGTAACCTTCCTCAAAGCTATCGTTTGATGGATGGCACCCAGGCGACGCTTGTTGGCTGGACGTATGGCAAGCGCCATCCCATGATGTCGCAGAGCGTCAAGTGGTGGAAAAAGTTTTTTCCGTCCCATGCACCCGTAACGATGTTTTTAGAGACCCCTGAAGATCAGCTTATTTTATGGCTTAGCGCGAAGGGAAAACCTGAAACGTTTCAGTATGTTCGTCCCTACTCGAATCAACACATCACTATCCCGAAGCTCCTCTGGGATCGTGTCGAGATAGCAGATGACTTTGGACATCGCTCAGCAATGAAGCCTGATAACACGGTTTTCTTCAATTCGCAGGGCATGCATAGGGGCGAACTCAGTCTGAACTTAACGGAATTTCCTCGCCGCGGCAAACATATTTACATACGTCTTTTTGCAAAGCAACAGACTCGGCCCTTTGCAGAGTATGTGGTTCCTAATCCAACTCAGGGTTCCTTTCCTACATGGAAGCCAGAGTCGCTTCCCATAACAAAACGCGACGGAGACCTTGCCTTTACCCTTACATCGATAGCGCAGGGTGATTATATGCAGAGACTTCTTCCGTGGCAAAGCATGACCGCTATACCAATACGGTCAGCGGTTCCACCGCTTGCATCAGAGGACGAGCCCCTGAATTGTATGCGCTTTGACGTCTCCGATAAGGGTAAACCAACGCAACTATGGGAACCGCAACGAGCCGTCTTTTTCGACGCCACGGGCAATAGTCGTCATGTCGATATGCTCTCTTTACGCAGTCAATTTCCATTACGTATCCCTACGCCGCCCAAAAGCTTCTGTTTCTGGCAATTGCCTGTGTTTGGTGAACACGCGACGAGAGTACACATGACGTTCGAACAGTCGCGTGACTCCTCATTTATGCCCTCAGAATTGTGGCAGGTTAGGAACCTGGATGTTCCATCTCCAAAAACGATTCTATCCTCGAACATTATTCTCAAACGCGATGGCATGACATTACAACTACTGGGCCTGATTTTGACAACCCGGTTTGGGTTCTGCGTCAAGTTTCGTGAAAGCTGCCCGCTTGTCCGAGTTCACGAGTGCTGAAGAACCCGTTGTCGCAACAAGTCGAAGTTGGCTCTGCCGAACCCGCGCCGCTTCAGGAACTTCAGACGGTTTACCTGCCCCTCCGTCTGTCCATTATTCCACGCCACCGTCAGCGCCGCCATAACAGCCGCCTTGTCCTGTGCCAGACCGGAGGCAAAGCCCAGCAATTCTGGTACCTTACTCTCGGAAACGGCCAACAACCACGCATCCAACTCGCCACCAAGACGCTTGCGCACGATCCGGAAGAATTCCATCACCAACTTCTGACCTGTTTTCACCTCGTCACACCCTGCACATAACTCTTCCACAAACGCCGATCGGAAAGCCAGTTGCGCCGTATCGCGTGTGGTTGTATAGCCCAACAACAGCCAAGCCGTGGAGCGTGGAGACGGAACCGCTTGAGATTGAGGGGAGTTGGGGAGTTGCCTTCTCCGCCGTCCCAATTCCGCCGGCACCTCAGAACGCCAACCTGCCAGGTAGGGACGAAGAGCGGACTGACAACCCGCAAAGCCCCGCTCTCGGATCTCGCGCCAGAGTTGGGCGGCGTTGTGACAGCCTTCCGTCCAGCGCTGATGCAGGTAATCGGCAAAGGCGTCGAGTGGCTGGAAGCGTGGATGCGCGGCAGCCCGCTCAATGAACTCTCCCGCTCGCAGCACTTGGCGCACGGTTCGCCGGGACATACGCAATGTCTCCGCGATGGCGCTGGTGCTGGCCCCCTGGCCCTGCAACTCCACGATATGCTGGTAGCGCGCCAGCCGCTTCTCACGTCGTTGCGCCTTCTCACGTTGCCCCCGTGTTTGGGCGGTAATCGGGGGAGCGACTTCCTCCTGCGCGCTGTGTTGCGGCGTCCTTGAGGCTTGGACCTTGCTTGCTGCCTCCTGAATCTGTCTGTGATGTCGACCGAGCAAGCGCTCCAGTGCCTCCACGCCATTCTTAAGCAGATGAAAGCGGTCGGCCACCTGGACCGCATTGGGCACACCCTGACGTGCTCCGTCTGCGTAGACTCCAGCTCGATCACGACTGACAATCTCGACTCCGGGATGATCTTTCAACCATTCCGACAAACTTTCGGCAGAGCGATCTGGTAACAGAGCCACCACGTGATGGCGTTCCAAGTCCAGGAGAATGGTTCCGTACCGGTAGCCTTTACGGAACGCCCAATCGTCCACGCCCAGAACACGGGGTGCCGATGAGGGCGGTACCGGCGCGGATCTCTCCAATCGAAGCAGAGTGGTGGCGCTCGTAGGCATCTGGAGTGCCTGGGCAACCCGCGCTCCAGGACGACTACCGACCGCCTGGCCGATGCAGGTCTGTGCCACTCTCAGACGCTGCGTTCTTTGGGCATGGTGAGACGCCAGGGAGGGGAGGGCCTCACTAAAGGTCTGGCGTGGACAATTCGGATTATCGCAAAAGAAGCGGCGGATGCGCAGTCGCCATCGTACCGGTGTTCCCATGCATGGCAGATCCGCCAGAGAACGCAAATAGAGGCTATGCACACGTCGCGATTTGCAATGGCAGAGCGGACAGACAC
>JBBRKX010000741.1:0-2796 GCA_038231675.1 Chthonomonadales bacterium
ACTTCGATCCCGATGCTTTCAAGCAACTGCTGGTCGGTCCGGCTGAACGTCTTTGCCCATCGGATGACTCCGACCATGCCGATACGTTTCTGCTGCCATCGGAGTCCACCGCGTAGAAATACTCCACCGGAAACTTTTGGCTCCTTCAGGCTTCCAGGCAAGGAGAGCATCTGCATGCCCTCCTGAATCGGAAGGGTATCGATAAAATGAAATGTGTCCGGACGTGATTCGAGCCCTTCGTGCAGAGAGACCGTCAGGTGCTCATCCTCCCCGTTTTCAGTTGGGTCGAGCAGCCAGATGACAACGGCGTCCGCGCGCATCGCCTGCTTGATATGAAGGGAGGCCGTGGCAAGAACCTGATCTGTCTGGAGCGTGTTGTTCACCGCATTCGTCAGCGCATGAAGCGATTTAAGCTGGTGTGTGCGCATGGCGACAATCCGCTCCAGGTTGTTCGTCAGATGGCGGTTCTCCATCAGTGTGAACACCTGCCGCACGATCACCAGAAACATCAAGGCGAAGCCGATACCCGATGTAGTGGGGCTCAGAATATGATCCACCTTGCCGTCGTCGTAGACGATCAAGGCCAGAGCGGAAAACGCGATGAGGTACGGCATAAGAAGCCGAAGGATGCCGCGTCCACCCGTCCGTAGCGGAACGGCGTCTTCACCAGCGGCGCCGACCTCAGTCTCCCTGGACCATAGTTTGACCAGCGAAGCGTAACCTACCAGAATCCAGCCGAACGAAAGTGACCAATCCGTCCACATGCCGGTGTGATACGCATTCGTCAGGGAATAGTACGAGAAGGTGGTATCGAAGAAGGCGATGAGCACGATCCCCGCCGCGAGGAATCCTGACGACCGGCGAACGACCTTATTTTCCGAGGCGCTGGTAAATAGGACGAGGGCGCCGCACAGCACCGCGATGTCTCCAAGCGGATAGCTGACGCCGATGATCTTGCCTAGCAGGGCCGTGTCCGATTTATGCCACATGCGCTGAACGAGAAAATACCAGCTTAGCGCTCCCAGACCACCGGCGGCAATCATGCTATCCAGCAAGACCTTTGCGCGTCCGGCAAGATGAGAACTGGTAAAAAGTAACAGCACTCCTGCAAGAAGGAACGGATAAGCTCCGAGGTATCCGACATCGGCCCATCCCGGAAAGGGCACGTCCACTCCACGGAAACTTTCGTAATAAGTCCAGGTTATCTGTCCGAGCGCAAACGATAGGCCGGCCGCGCCCAGCCAGGCCCAACCTATGCGCTGCGTGCTCCCCGAATGTCGTCCTCGCAATGCGTAATGTAGGCCACAGTATCCAGCAAAGGCGGGAGGGACAATCTGATAGATGTTGTTGAAGGCGTGGTAAAATTTTGTGGTGCCGGGCTTCCATATAAGCATCGCCACAAATATTACCGAATATAGCAGTGAAGAAACAATGGTGATACACTGCACTCGCGTCCATCTTGGGGTTGTTTGCATCGTTCCTGCCTGGTGACCTTCGTATCGAGCATTAGCACGGGTTCCCACTTCTTGGACAACCTGAAGGTATGGTTCCATGGTGGCAGGCATTTTTAACATGAAATTTCATGGGCTGAGGGATAATATGGAAATACAGCGAAGGTTTACAACGATTCCTGCAATTGCGAATGTATGGAGACGCAGTAGTCTCGTTTGGGGCGAGCGTTCTGGTGACGGCGTCCTCGTGGATGCCCTGTCGCCGATCGATGGAACGATCGTTCAGACCATCAATACGCTGGATGAGAAGGAATTACGCCGTCTGGTGGAGCCCACAATAGGAGGACCGTCCACGGTGAGCGCCAATGGCTTACGTGGCTTTTGCAACCGCCTCTATTACGCGCTGGCCTATCTACGCGAGCCGCTGATCGAAGCGGCCCGCTGGGAAACGGCATTTCACCCTGCCGACTGCGTTGAAATGGTCGACGGCACGCTGAAATTCATCAAAGAGTATAGCGATGAGTATGAAAAAATGGGATTGGAGCCGCAACCGCCCATGGCCTATTGCGACGGCATTGAGGGGCGGTCCATCCAACTTGTTTCCGTGCCCTGGGGTACGGTCGCGGTGATCGTGCCGCAAAATGCGTTCTTATTTCTGGCGGTTACCTGCCTTCTTAATGGGATCGCCACGGGCAATCGCGTCATTCTGCGCGCTCCTTTACAATCCGCTCGCTCCGCAGGAATGCTTGCGGAAGCGGTTGCCGCCGCCCACTGCGGCGACGCGGTCAGCATTGTCCATGTGAGCGCCAAAATATTCACGGCTGCGCTTTACCAATCCTCGGCGCCCTGCTTAATACACTATATGGGAAGTTCCCGGCATGCCCCGAACCTTATTTCGGAGGCGTTTGCACATGGCAAGGGATGCCTGATCGATGGAGAAGGGAACGGGTGGATGTGGATCGACCGCGGTGTGGACCTTGATCGCGCCGTCACCACGCTGATCGGAAGCGCACTCCGGTACAACGGTCAGACCTGCACCTCCACCAACGGCGCATGGATTCACCCGGATCTGTATCCCCCAATGCGAGACCTCCTGTTTGCTCGCTGGGAGCAGCTTACATCAGGCGGTTCCAGCGGTGCGAGAATGGAAGTTGGGCCGCTTTTCGATGAAGCCCAGGCGGTCTGGTGCCAGGAGCGCATCCATGCGAGTGGGGCCATATCCGTTCGTGGAGGAGAGCGCCACCGCAATTTCCTGGCTCCTGCTCTGGTCGAAGCCCCTTCGTTAAACAGCGACCTGGTGAGAGAAGGGGTGTTCGGACCCGTTTTATGGATAACGCCGGGCGCC
>JBBRKX010000742.1:0-2792 GCA_038231675.1 Chthonomonadales bacterium
CACCGAGGTCACGGGCCAGTTGAAAGTGATCTCCGTCATTATTTTCCTTGCGGTTGCGAAGGCCCAGTTCATCACGCAGATGATTGGCCGTGCGAATCATATCTTCAAAGTTTTGCCGGGCCATCTCCTGGGGAGAGGCATGGTAGCGGGTTGCATAATCGAGCGAGAGCGTAAGCGCGGGCGAGGGGAGCGCGACCGGCGATGAGACGCTGGCAGGCACCTCGGCATGAAGGTTGTCGCCCTCGTCAAGCAGGGAGTGGCGATGGGATGCAGACGAGGCTCCCACGCCAGAAAGGTTCGCCTGGCTTTGAAAATAGCGCGTCACAGCATCCGCCCCGCCACTCCAGGGGATATCCCGGGGCTCCACTCCCGCGTCTCGCAGCGCGCGCTGATCGGTGAGATTCTGCAGTGCCGCTCCCACGAAGGAGAGCGCTTCATCCGCCAGACGGTAGTTGGAGTCGTGCCGGGCTTCCTGCATCTGCTGGCGGGATTTTTTCAGCATGTTCGGCAGCTCGTAGGGGATGACGCCGCGCAGCAACTCTTTCCGCAGCCAGTTCAGATGCCAGTAGATGTCGCACTTGTTCCGGTAATCATCGCGTTCCTCCGGCGTATTCCCTGCAACGGGCTTGCCCCCGTCTTCTGTCTCCGTACCAATCTGCTTTTTGACCAGTCCCGCCGTTGGACTGGGAGGAAGGGCAGCGTCGGCAGGAAGGGGAATGGGCTTTCCCGTGGTTGGATCCATGGAGGGCTGCACGGTGTATTCGTTGGGTACCATGGCCTTTACTTCGTCTGGTTGCCGAAAGGGATTGCCCTGTTGCTCTATCTCCCGCTGAGTGCGCGTGCAACCTGCGAGCAAAAACAATGTCACGGGTACTACACAGGCCAGAGTGCGCGAAAAGCGCGAACAGAAGCTCTTTCGGCGCAGGAGGCTAATTCGGAGGATGGAGTAAACAGAAATCATGCTTTGTTAATAGCCAAATCCCGGAACAGAACAGTGATGTAGATCGAGTTGCCCCTGTTATTATCGTCCTTTTCCGTCACAAAAACAACCCGTAAATGGTGGGAACCATCAATGTATCGCTCATTTTGCCAGTTCATAGAGCGCATGGGCATAGATTTTGGCCGCATTCACCAGGGTGGTCACCGCAATGCGCTCGTCCACCTCATGCGCTGGACCGTCGCTGCCGCCCGGAAAGCCTGCCCCATACGCCACGGTGTAGGGCGTCGCTCGTGCATAGGTTCCGCCGCCCATGGTGACCGGCTGGCTGGTTGTGTCGCCCGTCTCCTCTTGATAGACTCGCAGCAGAGTAGCGACTGGCTCCTGATCGAGCGGCACGTAGAGTGACGGCTGGTCATGCGTTTCGGCCAGCGTCCAGCCTTCCGCTTGCAGGATCGGCGCAACGGCGGCAGTTAGTTGCTCTATTTTCCAGGTCACGGGATAGCGAATATTGTAGGTCAGGCGCACCCGGCCCGTATCGGTATATTCCAGACTGCCCAGGTTGCTGGTGAGGGGGCCAGCCACATCATCGCGCCCGGCGATGCCCAGGGCCGCACCGGTCGGGTCTGCCTTTTCAGCCACCCATTCGAGCCATGTCTCGGTTTCCGGCAAGTCCAGTTCCGCCAATGCTTTACCCAGACGGGCCACGGCGTTGTCGCCTGCGGTCGGACGGCTGCCATGCGCGGATTTGCCCAGCGCCCGAACCGTCAGGCCGCCTTCTTTCGTTTCCACCATCACATTTTTGTCCCAGTATTTGGCGAGAACGCTCCGCGCGGCAGCAATAGCGTCCGGCGTACCGGCCAGATGGGCTTCAGCGCTGTCGGGAACCATGTTGGGGCGCAGCCCGCCCTGTGCCGAGGCGATACGCAATGGGAAATCGCCCTGCGGCAACGGCTTCTCCAGAATAAGGTTGGCAATTCCCTTTTCGGCATAGATCAACGGGAAAGAGGCGTCCGGGGTGAAGCCCACGACAGGCCGCTCCTCCTGCGCCACCTCGAAATAGTGTTTCACGCAGCCGAAGCCGCTCTCCTCGTCGCAGCCAAAGATCACCCGCACCCGGCGTTTGAGTGGCAGGCCAGAATCAAGCAGCGCCTTGGCTCCGAACAGGGCCGCGTAGGTCGGCCCCTTGTCGTCCGCCGCACCGCGCGCATAAACGTAGCCGTTGTCGAGCGTAGCCCCGTAAGGGGGATAAGACCAGCCATCGCCTTCTGGCACGACGTCCAGATGACCCAGCACGCCGACATATTCTGGCCCGGACCCGAACTCGGCATGACCCGCATAACCGCTGAAGTCCTTTGTGGTGAACCCAAGCTGCTGGCAAAGGCTCAGTGTGTAATCCAGGGCGGCACGAATGGGCGCCCCGAAGGGGGCGTCGGGGCCGGAAGAAACCTGTTCCAGGCTTGGAATGCGCAACACGCCTTGCAGTGCGGTAACGATGTCATCTTGATGCGCATCGATCCATCGATGCAGGCGGGCGACATTGGGATCGGTGGGGGCGGACAGTGTGGTCATGCCGGGATCATTGCTCCATTCTCGGATTCGTCTTTGCTGACTTCATTATAGCAAAAATCTTCCTACCGTTTCATTATGACAGAAGAAAAATCTCTCGCTGCGAAAGGGGAAGTCAGGTGGGCGGGCATCCGACGTTCGCACCGCGCGAACCATAATCCGGGGCACGGCGCAGCTCGTTGAAGAAGAGAAGCTGCTGCGCCCAGCCCGCATACAAGCCGTAACGGGCGCGGTACTCGTCGGCAATGGCGCGATACAGACGCGGAGTCAGGGTTTTACCTGCGAG
>JBBRKX010000743.1:0-2791 GCA_038231675.1 Chthonomonadales bacterium
AGCAGCATTGCCCGGACGATCGTCCTTGATACGAACGTCGCACTCCACGCGACCCGCAGCGACGTGAGGTTCGTCACGGACAAGTTTCGCCCCGGCATCGGCCGCCACTTCCAACGCTCCACCCCGCACGCGCCATTGCCCTCCATACGCTTTCCAGCCCGCGAGTGGACTGCGCGCGATAGGGGGTTCTTCAAAGCTTTCCCCGAAGATCTGCTGCGCGTAGAGTCCGCCATAGATTTCATGATTGACATCTTCTATGCAGGACCCGATCATCCAGGGTGATATATGGTTGCGCACATTTGCCGCATCTACCCGGATCATCACAGGCGAACTTGTCTGTGCACGTGAAACGGTTGAAAACGGGAGCGTTGCGGCCGGCGCCGGCGCCGTCGCAAATCCTACGAGAGCAGTCATAGCAAAGAGCAACTTGATTCGGATCATGAATGCATTACCTGACCACCGTCTATGTTCAGCGTCTGACCGGTGATATTCCTGCCGTGGGGGGAAGCAAGATAGACCGCCATCGCGGCCATCTCTTCCGGCTCCTGAAGGCGTCGAAGGGGCGCAATGCGGGAGACTTTATCGGCAGCCCATGCCTCGTAAGTCAGTTGGTCCGCCGAGGTCTGTTTGTCATTCCAGGCCTGCCAGACCGAGCGGTTTAAAGTCGTCCTCACCATTCCAGGGGACAGGGCGTTCACACGTACGCCATAAGGCGCGAGATCCTTTGCCGCGCATTGGACGAAATTGATGATGGCGGCCTTTGCCGCGCTGTAGGGCGGATCGGTCTGCGAGCCGATCTGTCCCGCAACGGACGCGAGAAACAACATGCTGCCTTCCCGCACCTCGATGAGATGCGGAGCAAACGCATGTGCCGCGTTTATCGCTCCGATCAGATTGACCTGAAGCACGCGATCCCAATCGCCAGGTGCAAGGTTCCAGAACGGAAACCCGTATTTGCCTGAACCCATCCCAGCGGCAAAAATGAGGTGCTTGCACGGCCCCAGTTTGGTCCGGATGGAAGTGGCAGCGGATTGCATCGCCGCGTAGTCGGTGACATCCATAGGAATGCCAATCGATAGTGCGCCGTGGTGACGGCCTACCTGGCCGGCGATTTCCTCGATTTCCGGCTTAAGATCGAGCATGGCGATGGAAGTCTTTTCGGACGCGAATGCTTCGGCAATGGCACGGCCTATTCCCTGTGCCGCACCTATGACAACGACGACATCCTCATCCAGATGCATGTCCATACGATGGCTCCTTCACCTACACGGTTTTCTAACCATGCACATCGGGTGAGTGTACCTGGCTATGTTTAGAGTATACTCTGAGGCGACAAACAAGCATCAATAAGGCAGCGCCTACTGAAACCTGGATCCATTCGATGAGGCGTTTCGATAGAAAGGTTTACCGTGCTCGAACTTTCAACCGAATATGCAGAACTCTATGACGAGCTGCTGGAAACCGTGGCCGTTGCTCCTCGTGTCACGCCGGACGTGCTGACCTCCTTCTGGCCACTGAGTGGGCACAGCTTCGATGGCGATCTTATGGTGATCGGCCGTGCCGCGCCGGGATGGCACAGAGCGTGGGACAGAAACGACCTCACCAATCCAAAAGCACGACAGGATGTCATTCGACGGTCTCGCAGTCACTCCGAGGCGAAAAAGAGCTGCCCGCTCCTATGGGTCGCGTTGCGTGAAGGAGATCCTCACTTTAACAAGCGGGGGGCGAACTTCTGGCGGCTGGTACATAGAATCACGCTCGATGGAAATCGGGACGAAAATCGCGCCGAGAATTGGCCCAGCTGGCTCTGTTATAGCAACCTGCTTAAAATCGCGCCCGAAGCACTCGAAGAAGCCCCCTCTACTTTCCTGCGGCGCGCACAGTTACCCCATTGCATACAGCTTCTTCAGCGCGAACTCGCCGAATGGAAGCCCCGTCGTATCCTTGTACTCACAGGCAAGGATTGGTTCGCGCCATTTGGCGAGGCTCTCGGGGTGAACATGCGCTGGCGTGAAGGAGCCGTGCAAGGCGTTGGTACACTGCCTGACCAACGTTGGGTAATCGCGAAAACGCCGGTGGCTTCGCAGGACGATGTTATGGTCGATGAGATCATCGATGGATTTGCCGGTCGCCTGATTGCTTCGTAAACTGGCTCTTGCGGATTACATGCCTACAGGATATTGACGGCACGCGCGGCAAGAATGACAATGATCGTAAGGGAGATGGATGCCTGCATCATAGCAAGTCCCTTTGCCCATCGGGAAAGCACTGCCGTATCTGCGGGGGATAGCGCAGTACTCGTGTTGAATGCGAAAAATAGATAGTCTATGAACTGCGGGGACCAGTCCTTATCGATGTTCAAGAGACTCTTTCGCTCCGCATCCAGACTCATTTGAGGAAAGAGGAGCGCTCCTGAATTATGGCCCGGCTCTTCGTCGCGTTTATGCGGGCCTCCCGCATCCAGTCTCCAGTACCACGAGGCAAAAACGAGAATATTTGTGATCCACAACGCGGCTGCGGAACGCAGCAGCGTCACCGGCGGTTCCCGGTGGGTTGGAAGCGCCCGGATCAACAGACCAACGGAAAAAATCATGAAAAGGGTGACAATTCCCGCGACCAGATGGCCGATGATAAAATCGAAATATTGCTTGCCCGCGCGGTGCGCTATAAGACCTGGGATCAATAGTCCCACAACGATCGCAAGCAATAGCCAACGTGGACCAAACGAAAAACTCGGAGGCAGCGCCATGTTCAGCCCTGCTACCGCCAGAATAGCGACAAAAGCCGGCCA
>JBBRKX010000744.1:0-2771 GCA_038231675.1 Chthonomonadales bacterium
CCGACGCGGAGAGATGTCCGAGTGGTCGATGGTGCGGTTCTCGAAAAGCCGTGGGTGTCAAAGCCCCGAGGGTTCGAATCCCTCTCTCTCCGACTGAATGCATGGGCGTCTGCTTTGGGTCTTGACGACCAGAGCAGGCGCTTTTGCTTGACTCAAATCACCTCGTTATTTCTGGAACTTCATTGGTCGGCATACTGGGTAATTTCGAATTTGTTTGCAATCACGGTCGGAAATCCGGTCTGTTGGTTCAAGGAGATCAGCACAGGTTGTAGATCGTGTACGCCCGGGTTTGCCACGCGCCAGCGAATTGACCAATTCTCGCGTCGCGCTTCGGGAGTGACTATGCTCTCTAACTCTATCCGTGTGCCTGTAGGGGTCATGTTCAGCGCGCGAAGCCAATGAACGGACATTTGCAACGCGTCCTGTTTCGTACTCAGGCAATGGCGTTCCATAATCTGTGCTGCGTCAGACTGGTCGCGGAATGAGAAAACGCTGGCCACGTTTCCAGTCTTGTCATTGAACATAATCGTTATTACTCTACCATTCACGTGGCATGTCGCGGTCCAGGTATGCCTATGTCGACCGTTTTGAGGGGCGCCGATGGTTTGATCCTCGTAATGAAGCATCGGCGTCCCGTCACTTTCTCCACAAGCCGCAGTGCAAATAGCGTTTGCGCGCTGCTCAATCTGTCTGGCCGAGAAATGCGTCCGATTTGCATGAGGATCGACAAAGCGACCGTGCAGGAAACCTGCGATACCCAGAACCATGGCGACAACAACCGCCATGGGGATAAGCGGAAACTTCATGCTGGTGAAACCAAACCTATTTCGAGAACGCTGTAATCGGTTCATTGCCTATCCTCCTATATCTTAGTCGGAGATATGGTAACTTTGGGCGAATTGACCCGTCTACATATTTGTAGTTGGCTTTATAAAGCCGTAAACTAGGAAGCACATCGAGAAACCGATAGCGCCTTCTGAACGTCCAGAGTATGGGGGAAACGGAAATTGTCTTATCCTCCCAATCAATCCTTCTCAAAGCTATGACTGCTTAAAATTGTCTGTGGTTACACTCATTTGCTAAAATATAAATTTTCTGTCAAAATTATGCATTTTCGAGCATTTATCTCATTTCAGCGCCATATCAGTAGGGTGAGCATATTAGGCGAAGGATTACCGTGCGCATTGCTAGATGCGATAGTCCCAATCACGGTCTGGATGAGTGCTTGGTGAGTGCTGTAATGGGGGCAGAGGGATTTGTAGCATACATGGTCACTCCCGAAATGGCGGGACAGCGACTCGACCTATTTGTGTGCAATTTGCTTGTGGATGCAACGCGATCTGAAGCGCAGCGGTTGATTGAACTTTCCGATGCGGCAGCCGATGGCGTGCGCGTGAATGGGAAACGGGCCAAATCGAATTACCGCGTTCGTGTAGGCGACGCTATCGACGCGGTCAGGACGGTCCCTGTGCCGATACGGGCTGTTGCGGAGACCATTCCCATCGTGATTGTCTATGAGGATGCGGATCTTCTCGTCATCGACAAACCGCGCGGCATGACGGTGCACCCGGCTCCCGGTTCCCCGAACGGCACGCTCGTGAACGCGGTATTGGCGCACGCAGATGATCTTTCGGGCATCGGGGGGGAACTTCGTCCCGGCATAGTCCATCGGCTGGACAAAGACACCGGTGGTCTCCTCATGGTGGCGAAGAACGATGTCACGCATCATGCTCTTCAAGCCCAGATACAGGCGCGTACCGTGGAGAGAAGGTATCAGGCGATCGTCTGGGGCGTTCCGAATTTTGCGCGGGCCACGGTGGATGCGCCGATAGGGCGTCACCCGACAGACCGCAAGAAGATGGCTGTAATCACCGACACACATCATACTTCGCGGCATGCCGTCACGGAACTTATCGTTCGAGAAACCTTTGCCGGGGCCGTCGCGTTGGTGGAAGCAAAACTGCAAACGGGCCGCACACACCAGATTCGTGTGCACTGTGCCTACATTCGGCATCCTATTCTTGGGGATCCTGTTTATGGCGGTGCTCGGAAGCTCCCGGCCTCGGCATTTCCCGCCGACAGGCGCGCTCCTATCGAGGCTGCCGTGGAAGCGCTTCATGGTCAGGCTCTACACGCTTATTCCCTCGCCTTCAGCCATCCCCGAAACGGGGAACGCATGGCCTTTACGGTTGCGCTTGCCGAGCCCATGGAACAGCTTCTGATTGCGCTTCGCGCCGAATGCTGAAGGCGCACATGGGCCATTAGAGGAGAGTTATGCGGCGTTAGGAAGAGCGTCTGCCCAATGGCCGGAGGCATCCGCAATCTTCGCTCGCTCCAGCACCTGTGCAACCAGGGACACGAGCTTACTAGCGCTGAAGGGCTTGCCAAGGCATGGGTTTCCGGTGCGCCGCATCCATCCCTGTAGGAAAGGATTCTGCTCATCCCCGGTCAGGAAAAGGACGCGTCGCGCCTGAGAAGGATTCCACGCAAAAACCTGCTCGTAAAACTGAGGCCCACTCATCGACGGCATATTAACGTCGGAAACCATCACATCGAACTGGGTCGTACCAAGCGCTTCCAGCAGTTGCTTTGCCGCGTCGAAAGTGGAGACGAGATAACCTTGATCCCGTAAGAGGTCGGCAAGTAAATCGCGGACACATCTTTCGTCGTCAAGTACCGCGATGTGAACCGTCGCGTGAAATGGTCGGTCCGGTAGGCTGGGAGCC
The DNA here is from genome assembly GCA_038231675.1 of Chthonomonadales bacterium. GTDB lineage: Bacteria > Armatimonadota > Chthonomonadetes > Chthonomonadales > Chthonomonadaceae > JBBRKX01. The sequence goes on from JBBRKX010000744.1 coordinate 2,727, forward strand.
ACGCATCGAGGCAGGGTAAGAGCCACGTGGTCTTCCTTCTGCGTA
>JBBRKX010000745.1:0-2766 GCA_038231675.1 Chthonomonadales bacterium
GACGAGCGCTTCGCGATCCTCAGGATCAATGACAACGACAAACGCGGCAATGCACTCTATTTCCGAAACGAAAACCAGGGAGAAAAGCAGTTCACTCCTATCGTCGGAGACATCAGCGAAGATAGTTTCCATGTCGTGGACAACGCAGGGGACCGTTTCCTGATCCAAACCAACCGCGACGCGCCGAACGCGAAAGTGATCCTGTATGACCCCAAACAGCCGGGCGTGGAAAACTCGACGTTGATTTTGCCGGAGCGATCCGAGCCATTGGCCGGGATCTCGACTGCCGGGCGGAAGTTGCTTGTCTCCTATCTGAAGGATGTCACCACGCGTGTGGTGGTCACCGATTACAACGGCAATGCGGAGAATGAAATCGTTCTGCCTGGCGTCGGCAGCGCGAGGGGCTTTGGCGGCGAGCGGGGCGACGCATATGTGTTTTACACGTACACCGCAATGGACGTGCCCCCGACGATCTTCCGGTACGACCTCCCGACGCAAACGTCTACGCTGTTTCGGAGTCCTGAGATACCCGGCTTCCGGAGTGCGGACTACGAGTCGAAAGAGGTCTTTTTCCACAGTAAAGACGGGACGCGAATCCCGATGTTTCTGGTGTACAGGCGCGGCGTCTCGCTGAACGGCATGAATCCCACTCTGCTGTATGGCTACGGTGGCTTCCGCGTTACGCTGCAGCCGGACTTCAGCGCCCTGCGGTTGGCATGGCTGGAACAGGGCGGCGTATACGCGCAGGTCAATCTGCGCGGTGGAACGGAGTACGGCGAGAAGTGGCACGAGGCCGGGATGCGGCTGAACAAGCAAAACGTCTTCGACGATTGTATCGCGGCGGCGGAGTGGCTCATTACAAACGGATACACTTCGGCCGAGCGTCTTGCCGTCTCGGGCGTCTCGAACGGCGGGCTGCTCGTTGGGGCCGTGATCAACCAGCGGCCGGACCTTTTCCGTGCGGCCCTGCCTGCCGTCGGGGTAATGGACATGCTGCGATTCCAGAAGTTCACCGCGGGCGCGGCCTGGGTGTCCGACTACGGTTCCAGCGACGACGAGACACAGTTCCAATATCTGCTTGGCTACTCTCCGCTTCACAATATCCGGGCAGGCACGACCTATCCGGCGGTCATGGTGACCACGGCGGATCATGACGACCGCGTGGTGCCCGCGCACTCGTTCAAGTATGCGGCAACGCTGCAGGAGAAAGTGGCCCCATCGCGGCCGGCCCTCATCCGTATCGATACCGACTCGGGCCATGGCTCCAGCAACCTGGCCAAAGCCATTGAGGAGACCGCCGACACCTACGCGTTCCTGTTCCACAATCTCGGCATCGAACCGAAGTTCTAGGCTTTTATAAGTGCAATCCTCCTGCTGATTTCACCACGCAGGCCTTCCCATGCCATGCGCGATGAATTTTATCGGAGTAGCAGTTCATCTGGAGCGGATCTAGGCCCTGTGTGAGCTGGTAACTGTTCCTCTGAACCCCATGCGCCCTGTTTCACATAATCCACATATTACACCTGTGTCACCAGGGGTGGTACAATATACTCTATCTAAACTCACGTTACGCAGGCGAACTGTTCGATGATTGCCACGAAACCGGCGCAATGAATTGCTCCGCTAGGGGCCTGCGGCCGACTGTCCTTCGGACAGAATCCGGTGTCCTGGCTGGAGCGTCTGCGGGACGAGTCCGGTTGCGCAGAAGCAATCCTATGTCCGAATGGACATTGCGGCGCGCAGCGCCCCCAGCGGAGCAATTCATTGCGCCGACGGTTGTCGGCATTTATTGCGCTGGTCTCGTGGTGGCCGCCCAACAGCTCGCCTGCGTAACGTGAGTATCTAAATTATTGTGAGGGAAACCCCATCGCATTTATTCCCACGCATGCCGAGCTTTCTACTATCCAGGCGGCAGAGGTAATGCGGGTTTCACGTCCCTATCTGGTTAAACTTCTGGAAGCAGGCCAGATACCGTTCAGACTGGTCGGCGCGCATCGCCGTGTTCGGTACGATGATGTTGTCGCCTACCTGGAGAACGAGAAAAGGAGACGCAAGGAAGTCCTTACGGAAATGATGGCAGAGCAGGAGCGGCTAGGGCTATACGAGTGACGCCACCTATTGCCAGCCTGGATACCTGCGTGCTTTATTCGGCTTCTCTTCGCGACCTATTTATGTGGCTCGCCACTACGGAGTTGTACTTTCCCAGGTGGACGGAGCAGATTCACGAGGAGTGGATCAGAAACGTGATCAAGAACCGGCCAGACATTACCCGTGAGGGATTGGACCGAACACACGAGCTTATGAACTTACACGCGGAAGGCAGCGTTGTGGAGGAATACCAGCATTTGATTCCTACCCTCGTTCTTCCCGACGAAAACGACCGGCACGTTCTTGCCGCTGCAATTGAATCCAGGGCCTCCGTGATTGTGACTTTTAACCTCTCCGACTTTCCCGGGCGGGTGCTGGATAATTATGGCATTGAGGCTCAGCATCCCGACATCTTTCTGTGTCGCCTCTTTGGTCAGGCTCCAGACGCGTTTTTGGGGGCATGGTTAGAGATGGTCGCGCGGCTGAAGCATCCGCCTAGAACTCCTGCTCAGCATATAGACATCCTACGTGCGCAGGGTCTCGAGGGGATCGCGGAGCGACTATCAGAACGATTTCAAGATACAATACCTTCGCCAAACCTGACTCGTGCCCGAGTACCACACTTTTGCAGAAGCGTAATGACGTCCACGATACCAACTCTTCAGGTCCGAAATCCCA
>JBBRKX010000746.1:0-2746 GCA_038231675.1 Chthonomonadales bacterium
GTTTTTGTATCGGCCAGGATGAACCGTCTCGTATTCGTAGTAGCCGGTCTCGTCCGTGATCAGACGGGCGCGGTTCGCGAAGACGCCGGGCGCGGGCGGGTTGGCCGGGTCGTCGTTATCATAGCGGCCATGTGTGTTCGCCTGCCAGATATCGAGCGTCACCCCCTCCAACGGCTTTTTCGTGTCGTATCCCCAGACGCGCCCACGCACCACCATGACCATACCGGGCTCGAACGGCGGCGTAATTTTGGCGCGATAGGGAGCGCCCTTGCGAAAGTAAGGGCCCAGGATATTATCTTCCGTCGCCGCCCAGCTTCCAGGGGGAGCAAGCGCGGGCTGCGCCACAACTGTCGACTGCACAAAGGGAGCAGTGGGCTTTCCGAAGTCCGGCAGGGCTCCACTCGCTTCCGTGGGCTGCGCATCCGCGCGTAAGGTGAGAGAGGCAGTGCCTGCAGCCGCGAGGCCGGTCGAAGCCTTGCGAAGAAGATCTCGCCGTGAGAGTTCGCTCATTTGCATTTCCTTGCGATAATGTTGTTGGATCGCGCGAAGAGGCAGTCAAGCCCCTCTGTGGATAAAGAATCTATTTATTGGGAGCCTTCTGAGGAACGGGCGGCGCATTGCCGCCCACAGGTCCTGAAGGTCCAGCTGCTCCTGAAAATCCCGCTGCGCCCGCAGCCGGGGCAGCAGCGCCAGGGGCCGTATTTACGCCTGGATAACCGGGTTGAGCGGATGGGTAGGAAGCACGCGGTATCAGGGCGTCTCCATAATAGAGTTGAAGTTCAGGCGGCGATGTGACAAAGATCGAATTGCCCACCCATCGCCACTGAAGTCGTGCATAGCCCGCAAGCGTATTCATCGCCTCAGCGAGCGGTCGTGGGGAAATTGTGCCCCACATGCGAAACTTCAGCCCGCTCGGGACTGCGGGATCGATCAAGATCGGCGTGTTTGCCTGTCGTCCGAGCACGGCGAATGCATCCGCGACGGGAATAGGTTGCGTTTGGGGCACTTGCAGTGTGACGAGGCGATTATCCGACAGGAAAGCACGAAATTGGGGCTGATAATAACCGAATTGATTCGTCATCAGCTCCTGCAAAACCTGCGCATTCCCGCTTCTCATGCGAAGGGCCCCATATCCGCCTTGTGGCTGATTGAACCCGCGCGACTGCTGCACGTTTCCCAGTGCCCGCGTGGCGCCGCTATTGTCCTTCTCACCGCCCGCCGGTTGGTCGGAGCGAAGGCCATTTTGGGAGCCGGGATATGCGCCTCCTCCCGCACCGGGCGCGGGAGGAATGGTGCTATAGAGCGCGCCGGGAGATGGATTGCTCAACGCGCCATTCACCGACAGGCCTCTTCCGAATCCTCCAACCGATCCATGCTCTAGAGCTAAGGGTACATTGACGCCTAACCGCCGCAGTTGATCCTGGAAGGCGGCATCAAGGATATTGAGACGTTCGAAGGCCGCTTTGACCGCTTCATCATCGCGCTGAAACCGATAAATGCCGTTGGCAATGCTGTACCGCAGGAAGCATTGGTCACAGATCGTGTGCAGCACGGTCGTAAGCGACTGATTGGTCAGCCGAAGAGTTATCCTTCCCACCGCAGTGCCATCCGATGTGTACTGTCCATCCGCACGCTGGAACAACGCGTGCAGCAAGCCTGGAACGTCGGCATGGTCTGCTTCAACGGAATAATTTTCACCCACGCGTCGGATGGTAAAGGAACCATTATCACGGTCACGCACCCGCGCGGTGTTGGCTCCCGCAGAGGGCACGTCATCGGGCATGATCGCCAGAGCGCTTGTGTTGCCTATGGCCAACATAGCCAACATGGCGACGGTTGCCAGGGATACATTTGTTTCGAAACGGCACATCGTTCCCACTCCCATTTCCGGCAGATGCCCTGCCCTCCGCGATGGACTAATAGTGTACATCGTTTGCCGGCAGAGGCGGCTGCTCCACGGGTGCTTCCACCGCGTCCGTACTCGTGTCAATCCGCTCATCGACCGCGTCGCTGACATGCGCGGGGGTGGAAAAGCCTCGCACATCATCGCTTATGTGGAGACTCACTTCTTTCGTTGCGGATTCGGTGGATAGCGAGTCGGTAGTTCCATACGAGTCCCCACTACCCGTGATTTTACGATCCGGTTTGTCACCATAAGGCATGGCCTGAAGACTGTATAAGCTCATCCTTCCGGCGCTTCCATCATCGACATCCAATGGTGTATCAGTCACTTGCTCTCCCTTGAGCTTTACGTCCGCCTGCCAGCTATTGAGATTCTCGTTAAACCTTGTCTTGGCGCGTACTAGACCGTTTCCGTCCATATCTTCGCTCAAAAGGGCCGCCACTCTCACCGCGGCTCGATCACTCGCCACTGCTACTCTGCCGCCTGATGTAAGGCTTGCAACCATCGAAGTGGCAACCGTGTTATAGTTGGGAAGCGGAGGCTTGGGGTGCCATGAGAGAGAGGCGAAAGTGTGACCGCTCGACCTGAGAACGAACCGGGGCTGAAGCACAACGGGCCGTTCGAAATCCGAAGGATCCGCTGGCCGCATGGAAGGCTCATGCCGATTTCCGACAGAAAGGTTGCTTTCATTTAACCGGAGAATCCTTGCCGCCATGGGATCGACAACGGCCAGACTGCCGTGGCCGGAATCCGTCACGGCCGCCGCCAGTCCAGGGGACGTCGGAGTGTTTAGGAAGCGAACACCAAATAGGCACGCGATCAGTCCGACCGCGAACGCAGGCA
>JBBRKX010000747.1:0-2736 GCA_038231675.1 Chthonomonadales bacterium
CGCAATTTATTGCGGCGGAAACCACGCAATTTATTGCGGCGGAAACCACGCAATTTATTGCGGCGGAAACCACGCAATTTATTGCGGCGGAAACCACGCAATTTATTGCGGCGGAAACCACGCAATTTATTGCGGCGGAAATCATTGCGGCGGAAATCATTGCGGCGGAAATCATTGCGGCGGAAATCATTGCGGCGGAAATCATTGCGGCGGGATATGAAATTCGATACAAGGTCAGATGGATGGGGCCAGCAGGATTCAGCGCGCGCTGGACAGAAACGGCGCAAAACCCTGGAGGTACGACGCATGAATGCCCACTCTTATAGAACGACAGGCGGAATAGTGACAGGATTGGTGCTGGTGCTGGGCCTGGGGATAGGTCTCACGGCACATGCACGTCGCGTGGAAGCGCCCAATACGGCTACGGTCGATCAGATAAGAACGCATAAGCTCGACATTGTGGGCAAGAACGATGAGGTGATAGCCTCCCTTCGCAGCGACATCGACGGCACACCTTTACTGACGCTTATATCTCCCAAAAATAAAAATGCCATCGTGCTTCGTGTCGATGACACCGGTGAAGACATTCATATGTTGGATCCGGAGGGAAATGCTTCCCTGGCTTTGAGCGCAAACAACGCTACCGGACTTAACACCGTTTCGATCTTTGGAAAACCGGGTGCTAAGATGTGCTCGCTTGAAATAGACAGGGATAGCGTTGGCTTGATGGTTGGAGACGGCAAAGACGCGATCGCAAGCCTGCTCGTAAAAGACGGACATACCAGATTTATGCTTGGCGACAAAGAGGGCACATCGGTGCTTGCGAGTAAAGCGATCCACTTTAAGGACGCACACGATCACAAGGAGATACATAAGCCTTGACGCATCACGTTTTATACTTTAATCATCATGAACTGCGTTCACCACCTCGCATAAAAACTCCCGTTTTCCGATTTCACCGGAATGGGGATTTTCTGAACGGCTTTGGGAACAACTACGGACGGCGTAGCGCATAAAGATTACCGTCGGTTGATGTAGGGTAGACCATTCCACGCGAGCCGGCGCTCACGCCAATGTTCTCGCCATAGGGGAAGCTGGATAACGAGGTCAAAGAGAAGCTCCATTGGGTTTGTCCGGTCTTTGCGTCCAGTGCATACACTCCGTTCCCCATTCCCGCTGTGCCCACGAAGAGCGTGCCGCTTTTGTCCAATGCGAGCGTACCGATCTTTTCGTTCAGCCTGCAATGCCACTTTAGATTCCCCATTGCTTCGTCCAAAGCGGCAATATAGCCTCCGTAATAGGTGGCGGCATATACGAGCCCATCCCCTGCTACGCTTACATATTCGCCCTCGAAGCGCCACTGCAAATGACCTGTTCCTGCGTCCAGAGCGCGTATGCCGCTTCCTGCTTCCCAGACAATGACAAGGCCGTTTCCTGTCACCGCGAGTTCCTTCAGCATGCCCGAGCCGCCAAATGCTGAGACCATCCTGAGAGGTAGGCTCCATTTGCGCTTCCCTGTAGCTGCATCGAAAGCGAACAGACGGTTTTCGGGGGAGCCATATGCGGCGAAGACCATGTTATGTGTGCAGACGGCATTGTCAACGGTAGCCAATAAAGACTGTATTATTACCGCCGACGATAGGCGAGGATGGGCTAAATTCATGGCCGGACGCGGGGTAGTTGAAAGTCCATTTCAGTTGGCCTGTGGCTCCGTCCCGGGCGAGCAGCGACGAGCCCGCAACTTTCAGTACCGTCCCATCCTGACACACAGTCGGAGGAATCTCATGGTCACCCCAGGGAAACGCCCACTTCTCGTAGCGATTTTCCCACATTGCATGGCCGGCGTAAAGGACCGGGAGCAAACAGCAGAGCAATAAGATCCGCTTATTTGTCATGAGGAGTGCGTCCACTTTCATCACGATTAAGTTGCTGTTGCCATCACTTCGGACAAACGGACCGTGGCAATATCGTCCTGCTCCATAGCCGAATCTGTATAGGGTGGATACGGGCTACTGGTGCTGCGGTTTCGATAACGAAAATATGCCGGAGATGATCGTCGTTACCAGGAAGCTTTCGCGAGCCGTTGCGCGGCGGAAAATTAGGGTATACTATGCGGGCTGACGGCGGAAATTCGCCGTCTCTTTTGTTGTTGCCGACGTTGACAATTGAACAGAGCATCTGATACAATGGCCGCACCAATTCCTAGCCGAACGCACGGTTCAACCGTGTCGCGCAGGAGGCTCGATGCCGATCGGCAAGACAGAACCAGCGTGCGGGCTGCCCGGGCAACCGGCCGGAAACGCCGGTGGATCCCTGAGCTTGGACGATCCGCTGCAGTTCCTGAAAGGGGTTGGCCCCCAGGCCTCCGTTGCGCTTGTGAAGCTCGGCCTTGTCACTGTCGGCGATCTATTGCGCCATTATCCACGTCGCTGGGAAGACCGGAGAAATTTCCGACGTGTTGCCGACGTTCAGATCGGTGAGTTCGTCACCGTACATGGCGTCGTGATCGCCGCAGCCACGAAATACCCGAAACCTCATGTGAAAATCACCGAAGCATTGCTGGACGACAACGGCAGCGCGGTGAGATTGATCTGGTTCAATCAGCCCTACATGGAGAAAACCTTCAACGGGTTTGCCGCTTCCCGCCGGGAAGTCGTCGCGTATGGGCAGGCGAAACGTTCGGGATGGACCCTCGAGATCCAGAACCCCGAATGGGAAGAGATCACGGCCGACCGC
>JBBRKX010000748.1:0-2702 GCA_038231675.1 Chthonomonadales bacterium
TCCGGGGTTCTCTTTGCCGCAGTTCCTGCGGGATTCGCCCTCGTCGGCACGCCGGATCTCAATGCGGACGGCCATCAGGATCTTGTCTTCCAGAGCAGCATAACCGGCGATGTGGCCTACGTCCTGATGAACGGGACGGTCGTTATCAGTTCGGGCTACATTTTGCGCGGCCTGCCCGCGGACTACAAGGTCGTCGGAGTCCACTAAACCGGTTATTCAGATGGGTACTTCATGAGTCCGGCTGTGCTTGAAAGCCGGGCTCTATTTTCCGATATCGGAATTATTTCCGCCTATTTTACACTGTTGCTTGATCGATATAACACCAACGCCACTCCTCGCCCGGCTCAAGGGAGCAGATAACAGGGTGGCTTGTTGCGTTATAGTGTTTGGTGGCATGTTTGTTTTTGGAAGAATCGCAACAGCCTACATGGCCACAAACCAGGCACATCCGCAGATGCACCCACGTATCTCCTGTCTTCAAGCAATCCTCGCAGCCTTTCGTGCCGGGTGTGACAGGCTGAATCTGATCTAGATGTTTACAGTGGGAAGCCATCGGTATCTCCTTTTAGTCGAGTGCATTCTGGCCCTGCCGCTTTTGGATTGCGGAAGGAGTTTGGAGGGGCGAGGAAGGAATAACTGCCATTGCAATTGTCCATGTAGATTTATCGAGGAGCATTTAATGGTCTATCCAGGAAAGTTCGTTTTGTTCACTCTGGCTTTGATATCCGCAGCCCGCATTGTGCCCGCGCGGCAACCAGGTACGGAGCCGGAGGCTATTCCGCTCTGGCAGGGCAGGGCGCCACTGGCGCATGGCGACACGGATGCCGATAGGCCTTCGATTACCGTTCATCTCGCGGATCCCAGCATCGCGACAGGCTCCGCGTGCGTTATCTGCCCCGGCGGCGGATATTCCGCCCTGATGACCACCTATGAGGGCCACGATGTTGCGCGCTGGCTGAACCGACATGGGGTTGCCGGCATCGTCTTGAAATACCGTGTCAACTACAGGCATCCTGCTCCGCTCCTCGACGCGCAACGCGCCATGCGTCTGGCGCGATACCATGCGAAGGAGTGGCATTTGAATCCGCATCGGATCGGTGTCATGGGCTTTTCCGCCGGTGGACATGTCGCTTCCTCGGTGGGAACGCATTTCGACGCCGGGGATAAGCATGCAACGGACCTCGTCGACCGCACGAGCTGTCGGCCCGACTTTATGGTCCTTCTGTATCCCGTGATCTCGATGGGACCGCAAGGGCATTCCGGCTCCCGGGATATCCTGCTGGGCCCGGACCATCGGTCGCCTGCGGACGAAGCGTTTCTATCCAATGAGACGCAGGTTACGCATCAGACACCGCCCACGTTTCTGGCGCATGGGAAGGCGGACCATGTGGTTCCCATCGAGAACAGCGTCATGTTCTACGACGCCCTCAAGCAGCATCACGTCCCCGCAGAGTTCGTGGAAATTCCGGAAGGCGTGCATGGCCTGGGTGTCGGCAGCGGGCCCCACTGGAGTCAATGGCAGGCGGCATGCCTGAAGTGGTTTGTGGCGCGAAAGATTATTCCACAGTCCGCCTTAGCGGGCTCCAATGCAACCGATAAATAAACGTCTTCCTTGCGGATCCATTACTCTAGACCTTTCGGAAGCTATTCGTGCTTGGCGTGAGGATCGAGCGCCGCGACATACCAGTTCAGGAACGCTTCCTTTTTGGGATGCACCAATACGGTGACATTGGGCGTTCCGTCCGTTAGGCGGGTCAGGCCATTGTCATCGACTTCGACATGACGCTGTTCGCTCTCACTGAAAACATGTCCCGTCGCGTGCGCCACCGCCACCACATCGAAGAGAGTGGGCACATTTCCGCCCCAGATGTTGGTGAGAGCCGCGAGGGCATCGGTGCCGGAGGTTCCATAGGCAAAGAGGCGCTTCTGACGCTCGGAATCCAACTGCATCATCGTGGTGACTTCGAGCCCCGCCATCGTAAGGGGGACGCCGCTGGAGTAGACGATCTTGGCCGCAGCCGGATCGCATTTGATATTCCACTCCGGCGAAGGCGGCGCCTGGTTGTTATACCCAACATAGACCGCCCCGCCCATAATCACGATCCGCTTGATCTTCGACCGGGTATCCGGAAATCGGGTCAGCAAATCTCCAATGTTCGTCAGCGCCCCGATCCCGATCAGAGTGATTTCGCCCGGCGAGCGATCTATCTCCCGCTTAAGAAATAGCACCGCTTCTTCGCTCTTCAAGTTATGCCCGGCAAAGCCGCGTGCCCACTCGTATTGCTGGCGAATCATCGAGGTTCCCCGTCGCCCGGCGTACACGGGAATGTCGCCATGTCCCATTACGGTAAGGAGTTTCGCGGCAATTTCGGCTCGCTCGTGTGTCTGGCCATAGGTCGTGGTGACGCCCAGCAGTTTTACATCCGGCAGCGCGGTGAGCAGCACAAGAGCATAGGCGTCGTCTATGTCATCGCCGATGTCCGTGTCCAGAATTACTTTCTGTGTAACGGTGTGTTGCTGGCGGGCAGTCGCGTTTACCGGCAAGAACGTCAGGCAGACCAGAAGCCCAAGCATACCGATCCGGCGGATTTGTCGCCCCCCCCTCAAACAATCGATCAAAGAGTTCAAAATTATTGGATCCTCTTTTCCCATGCGGAATAAAACTCGCTCCGTTGGGTCTCATTTGAATAAGAGCCGTCCAA
>JBBRKX010000749.1:0-2701 GCA_038231675.1 Chthonomonadales bacterium
GTATGAAAAACCAGCTTCAATCGATCTGTGCGCTGCTGGACCTCCGGACACTGGCCAATGACGAAACGGTTCCGGTTGGGGAACTCATCCAGATACGCAGCCACATCAAAGCCCTGGCACTGATTCAAAATATGCTGACGCAGGACATCGCCTTGGAGGACGCTCCCAGCGTTCTCTCCGTGCGACAGATCCTCCAACAACTGCTTCCTATGATGCAAGGGATAATCGGCATAGCCCCGATCCAGTGGAGCGCTGACGAGAGTCTGCTGCCGGTAAAGCAAGGGGTCAGCCTGGCGGTGATCATCAATGAGCTTGCCACCAACGCCGTGAAACACGGTGGAAAGAACATCACGTTGACCCTGGTCAAGTCCGACCAGAAGATGATACTCACCGTATGCGATGACGGGCCGGGTTTCCCTCCAGGCTTTGACCCGCGCGTCGATGCCAATTTCGGGCTGGAGTTACTGGAGAGTATGAGCCGCATCGAACTTGGCGGCAAGATTACCTTCGAGAACCAGCCCGAAGGGGGAGCCTGCGTCGTGATCGTTTTTCCAATACCGGCAATCGCCCTTCCTGCGTATTAAAAGCCGTTGCGATTAGCGCCCAATGAGTCTGTCTTACTCTCGAAAGGAACAGCGACATGCTATCCGAAATGAGTCGTCCCCTCCGTGCGTTGATCTGCGACGACGATGGGGCGCAAGTCCTGGCTATTCGGGCGGCGCTCCTCAAAGCGGGCTACCGGGTCGTCGGAGAAGCATCCGAGGGACGTCAGGCGGTAGAAATGGCGCAAGAACTCAAACCTGATCTGATCCTGATGGATATCAAGCTGCCCGGCCTGATCAATGGGATTACGGCCGTCCAGGAGATCGTTCAGAACCTCCGCGTGCCGATTATCATGCTGACCGCCTACAGCGACGCCGCCTTAGTGAACGGAGCGATAGAGGCAGGCGCCTGCGCCTATCTGGTGAAGCCGATCAGCGGCGAGCAGCTGCTGCCGGCCGTCAACATGGCGATAGCGCGTTTCCAGGCTCTGAAGGAGGCAAGCGAGGATTCCGCAGATGTGAAAGAGGCTCTGGAGACGCGCCAACTGGTCGAGCGTGCTAAAGAGATCTATATGGAGAGGCGCCATCTCCCCGAAGCCGATGCCTTCCGCACGCTCCAGAGAATGAGCCGGGCCAAGAGTCAGGGCCTAAGGCAAACCGCTGTCGAGATTATCCAAACCAGTGAAAGCCTCTGACCCTACGGTGTACGCGCCCGGATTGTGCCGTTCACCCGCAAATCGAAAAGGGTGTTAAACATTCTCTGAAGGACAGAAGCGGTTCATCAACCCTACTGTGAGAACGCGCGCTTCTTATTACGCGCTTTCATGTGCACCCTGGAATTGGGAGAGTGAGGCCAGGGAACTACGCAGCTTCCTGAGAAACGCGTATTTCCCTCAATCTCCATTTGGTTCTATTTGTCCGCTCGCCGACTACCCCGCAGTGTTCTCCTGGGCATCCCGTATCAAGGGACGGAACAATCGGTAAGGGAGAGCACTCAATCCTATGGCACGCCTGTTGATAGTAGAAGATGATTTTCTCGTGTTGCGTGCCGTAGCAAAATTACTGACCTCCGAAGGCCACTTTTGCTTGACAGCCGGAACAGCGGTTGAGGCACGGCGGCATCTGAACGAAAATTCCTGCGACTTGGTCGTGCTCGATGTCAATCTCCCGGATCAGGATGGTTTTACCTTCTGTCGCCAGATACGTTCCCAGCATCGTATGCCCATTCTGTTTCTGACGGCGCGGGAGGATGATAGGGATAAGATAATCGGACTTGAAGTCGGGGGCCGACGACTATCTCACCAAACCCTACGAACCGCGCGAATTGGTCGCGCGTGTTCGCGCACAGCTACGGCGTTACAAGGAATATAGTCTGGTGGATACCACACCAAACCAGATCACTTTTGGAGAACTCATCATTGATTCCGATAACCGGGATGCGTTCCTTAACGGTGGCGCTGTCCACCTGACTGCGCGAGAATTTGAATTGCTGCATTTTCTGGCCCAGCATCGCGAGAAAGCGCTGGCCAGCGACTGGATCTTCGAGAATGTGTGGGGGTTTAACGCGGATATGAGCGGGAAGACACTCGCCGTCTATATGCGCCGCTTGCGTCTGAAAATCGAACCGGATCCAAACAAACCCTCCATGTTACTGACCGTGAGGGGCTTCGGCTACAAACTTACGTCTGGTATGCATAAACGGTAATCTGACCTGAAATCAGGTTTCAAAACTGGCCTCTTGTGCTTGCTTCGGGTATAAGGCGTCCAAGAAAACGCTTTCTGCTGTACTCATTTAGAAACGACCGTATCAAACGAACTGACGAACAGAGAACCACGGGTCGCTTTGCTCCCAGCAACTTTTAAAAGCCCTCTACGAGCTGAACGAGCAAGGGGGCAATATTTATAAGCGGTACTACGAAATCTACATGGCCGGTCGCTATAGCCGAGCGCGGCATGCTGAAATTCTCGGCGGTCGCCTCGTCCTGCGCAATCGTTTTCCCACCTGCTGCTTTGATGGCCCGTATGCCGTCGCTGCCGTCGCTCTGGCCCCCCGTCAGCACTACGCCAATAGCATTTTCGCCATAGATAGCGGCCACCGAGAGAAAGAGTGGATCGGCAGCGGGGCGCGTGAAATGGACTTTTGCGGCGGAAGAGAGTAA
>JBBRKX010000750.1:0-2696 GCA_038231675.1 Chthonomonadales bacterium
GCAAGCATCGCCATTTTTGCCGAGACAAATGCAAACAGCCCCATTTCCCAGTAATGCCGAAAGAGAGGATTGGCTTCCTGCGCCCCGTGGTGCCGGATAAACACAATGGTGGTGATAAGATCCGCAATGCCGATGGCAAGAATTATCCAGGTTTCCTTGGCGACCTTCATACCTATCTCCCTTATCCTCCCATGCGTTCAGTACGGTGTGCTGCTGGAACGATGTTGTTAGAACGGCCCTCTGCGTCAAAAGTTCTCTTATTGTAGAGTTCGGTGCGAAAAAGGCATGTGACAGCCGGGTGCGCTGTTCTCTTGCGCTATTGTTGGCAGTTGAAAGGGAGTTCTGAAGGCTAGGGGCGGAATTTAGTTTCCGTAATGTAAGAAGAGTGACCACGGCAGCGACAGGAACGGCGGCATCGCGGTGCGAAAAAATCAGGACAGAAAGCTTTCCAGTACGTGTTGCTGCCTCTGATTTCGCCGTGCATCGACCTAGAACTCGAAGACGACGTCTTTGTAGCCGAGCGCCCGCTCCACTTGCTGGAGAGTATGGATCGCATTGGCTTGCGCCTTTACCTGAATGCCGCCTTGCCGCGCGGACTGAAGAAAAATACGGGAAGCTTCCGCCTGTGCCTTGGGCACAATGTTCTCATCGCGCCAGAATAGCCCGGCTTCGTTCGCATCGACCTTCAATTGTACGTTGGGGGGATAAATTGTTACGGGCGGAAGATGGACGTGGATAGAAAGGGAGCCATCGGGGTTTCTGACTTTAGAGACATCTTTTGCGGTGAGCAGCGAGAGATCGACCCCCGCCTCGACGGTTCCCGTCGCAGTCACCGTGACCTGATTGTGCGTGGCCCAGTGCGTGATTTCAGTGGCTCCCGGTATCGCTCGAACCCAGCCGGAGGGATCGTTTTGGGATTCATGCTTTAAAACATCGCTTAAATTGAACTGTACCGTATGCAGGTCACCGAGTTTCTGAACTGCCTGCAGGATCGGTCCTGTATCCTCGCGATCGCGTGTTGGGCTCATGAAGCGGCCGGCAAGCCATCCCATAAGCAGCGTGACGAGCGCAAGGCCCATCAGCATAAAGACCTGGCTGTGCCGTGTTCCCGACCGCGCCGGCGGGTTTTCTTCCTGAGAGTTCGATTCCGTAACAGCCATGTTTCTCGATTTCTCCGCTGCCTGCACGCCGCCGAGCGCGCTTCTAACGCCGCTCGATCTGTATAAACCGGACAACAGGCCATTTTTCCGGGGTGGGAATCTGTTCCAGCACGGCGGCTGTCAATGGCCCTCCGAATACCGCGCCGGTATCGATACCGATCTTATTCCGCTCGACCAGTGGCTTTCCGCTTTTTTGTGGCGTATGTCCAAAGACCACCAGACGTCCCTCGAACTCCGAGTCACTGGAAAGAAAGGGTTCCCGGATCCACAGTCGATAGTCGATGTCCGTGCCTGCATGCTCCCATGTCTCTCCCAACGGGATGAGGCCCGCATGCACAAAGTGATATCGCTCCGTTATAAACTCCAACTCCGTTTCCCGGAAAAATTGCCAATGCGCTTCAGGAATGAATTCCCACCAGGTCAGGAGATCCTCATTGTTGAAATCGGGCTTATAACTGACAAGGGTGTCCACTCCCCCGCCACTGCCGGCCAGCCACATACGCGTGGGAGTAGAGGCGACGATGTTGTCCGTGTCTTTCCATCGTTCCGGAGGCGGGCTATCGCGCGCATCCAACATCATCTGCTCATGGTTGCCGCGAAGAAAGACGACATTCTTATGCTGCTCCTTGAGAGCGATCAGCATATCGATAATACCACGAGCGTCATCGCCCCGATCTATATAATCGCCCAGAAAGACCAGAGTATCTTCTTCGTGTAAGGGACATTGCCGTAATGTGTCCAGCATTTCGCGAAGCATCGTGCACTGGCCATGAATGTCCCCAATGGCGTAATACACCGCAGGTCTACCTCATCCACAAAGAATTATTCCGGAAGCCATTGCCGGACGGTCCGGGCCGCAAAAACCCGTCGTGACATATCACGACGGGCCAACCCTCTGTCGGTCAGAGTTCGCGCACATAGCGATTGCGATCATCCACCAGAATAGCCCTTGCCTGGATCGGTTCGTCGGTAAGGCAAAAAGAAGCGATGATCAGCTTATGTCCCACATGCGCGTGGTGCGCCGCCGCCCCATTGACGACGATGCAACCGGAAGAAGCTTCTCCCTCAATCACATACGTTTCAAATCGCGCTCCGTTATCAACATTCCAAACATGGACAAGTTCGCCTGGAACCAGGCCAACCCTCTCGATGAGATCTCGATCGATCGTGATGCTGCCGACGTAGTTTACGTCTGCTTCCGTGACGGTGGCACGGTGGATCTTACTTTTCAATAGTGTCAATAGCCGCATAGTACCCCTATTGTACCCAACCAACTCGCCTTTGTCAGCCTTCCAGCGGCAAGATCGGCCACAATAGCGGCCGGTCTTATCCCTATTGCCGTGGGAATCCGCATTCGAGGAATCCGGAACCATTTTCATATCTTACGTTCGTGAAGCGTTGGATGTACGGCCACGAGTTATCAAACACAGGCCCATTCATCCACCGGGTAGGGGGAGGGGGATAAAAACAAGCACCCAACCAGAGGAAAGTAAACCCACAATAATTATAAATCCTGGGTTAAAAATTAAATTTGCA
>JBBRKX010000751.1:0-2689 GCA_038231675.1 Chthonomonadales bacterium
ACCAGATCAGTTTCTTTCGCTCCGACCAGGGGTTTCCCTCGGGATCCGCGGAGGCCCTGTTGTAAAGGACGCGCCTGTTGTGCGGCCACGCATACCCCCAATCCGGCTGGACTGGATTGTCCGTAATGACCCGATCGCGTGCGCGATTATGGTCCGGATCAGGATAGATCCCGCTGTAAATCCAGCATCCGCAGGCGGTAGAGCCATCGTCTTTGAGGTCGGAAAAGCCTTTCAACAGCCTTGGCCTGCCCGTGCGGGGGTCTATTTCTCCGGTCTGGTAACCGTTGATTTCCGCAAGCACTTTATGCATATCGGGCTCGCCTTCGATACGGCTGATCGTGCCGTCCGGCAGACGCAACGGCTCGTCCCGATCGTAGTCCCAGGTCAGGTTCAGCAGAGCGGCGTCGCGCGGGTCGATGGAGCCCGCGTACAGTGCGCGTATCCGCTTGCCGAGGTTGTACACAAACCATGCGTCGGATCGGCATGCGCCCGGAGGATCGACCGCCTTATCGTGCCATTGGATAAGGCGTTGCGTATTGGTGAAGCTGCCCTCTTTTTCAGGGGAAGACGCCGCCGGGATAAAGAAGACTTCCGTTTTGATTTCGGAAGCGGGCGGTCCGGTGGGATCGGTATGCCAGAACCCCGCGCTCTCGGTCTCGAACCAGTCCGCGACGACCAGCCAGTCCAGATTTCTCAATCCCGCGCGGTGCAGGCGTGCGTTCGGGCCACCCGCGCCCGGGTTCTGGCCGAAAAGGAAGTATCCCTTTACTTCTCCATCCACCATCTTATTGAAGTAGGGTAGTTGCGAATAGTCTCCGTCTACTTTCGCCAGCCAATCGTAACGGAAGTCGTTTTCCGGCCGGGCCTCGTCTCCATACCACGCCTTCAGCAGACTCACGATGAATTCCGGATAGTGCGCCCAGTATCCGGTAGGCAGGCCTTCGTACTTGAGGTAAGACTCCAGGGTCGCGTGGTGTGCGTCGGCGACGGGCTGTGTGATATAGCCCGGCAGCATATCGTAGAGGGTCGCGATATCGGTCGAGCCCTGAATACTCGCATGGCCTCGGAGCGCCATAATGCCGCCACCAGGCCGGCCGATATTTCCGAGCAGAAGCTGCAGGATCGCGGCGCATCGAATGATCTCGACGCCCGTGGTGTGCTGGGTCCATCCCACCGCGTAGCAGATCGCCGATGTTTTGTCGGGCCCGGAGTTCTCGCAGAGCATTTCCGCCACCGCCGTAAACTGTTCCGGCGTGCAGCCGCACACTTCCGAGACGAGTTCGGGCGTATAGCGGGCAAAGTGCCGACGCAAAAGCTGCATCACGCAGCGCGGGTCCTGGAGCGTGGCGTCCCGTGGCGGCTGCCCACCCGGCGCGTCGGTCGCGGCGCTCCTCGGCTCGCTATGGCTTGTCGCGCCGCCCATTACCGCCGTGCCATGGACCCCCTGCTGGCCTTTGGTCGATTTATCTTCACCCTCTCCGGATTCCCCCGCATCCGTTTCCGGTTGGTAGCCGGGCGGATGCTGGTACGCCCAGTGCCCTTTTGCGCCGTCGTACTCGCGGGTCCGCGCGTCATAACCGCTGAAAAGCCCCTCGAGATCCTCGGTATCCTGAAACTCTTCATCGACGAGCACGGAGGCGTTGGTGTACGCGAGCACATACTCTTTGAACCAACGCTCATGCGTCAAAATGTAATGGATGATTCCGCCAAGAAACGCAATGTCGCTGCCCGCCCGAATGTTGACAAAAAGGTCGCATACGGCAGACGTGCGGGTATAACGCGGGTCGACATGGATCAGTTTGCCGCCCTTCGCCTTGGCCTTCATGGGCCAGCGGAACCCGACCGGATGGGCCTCCGCCATATTGGAGCCCATGATCAGGATACAGTCGCTATTTTCCAGGTCCTGGAGATAGCCGGTGGCCGCGCCGCGGCCATAAGTCGCGCCCAGACCGGGCACGGAGGCGGAGTGTCAAATCCGAGCCTGGTTCTCCACCGATACGATTCCAAGCCCTCCCGTGAAGAGCTTCTTCATCAGGTAATTCTCTTCGTTATCCAGCGTCGCGCCGCCCAGCGTGCCCATGTTTTTCACGGAATTGAGCCGCTGGCCGCTCTCGTCTTCCGCGACGAACCCGGCGTCGCGCGCTTCCTTGACCCGGCGAGCGATCTGGTCCAGCGCCCAGTCCATCGACTTCGTTTCCCAGGTGTCCGAGTAAGGCGCGCGGTACTTTACCTCTTTGACGCGGTGCGGGTTCACGGTGAGTTGAAAGGTGTTCGCTCCCTTGGGGCAAAGCGTGCCCTGATTGATCGGGCTCCGAGGATTGCCTTCGATATCGATGATCGTGCCGGCCTTGGTGTAGATATTTACGCCGCAACCGACAGCGCAGTACGGGCAGACGCTTTCGGTGACGGTGGCGCCCTCGAGCCGAGACGCCTTCTGGAGCGTCTTTGGACTGTAAGGCTGAAGACCCTTTGCGCTTTTAGAAGCGCCACTACGTCGAATCGGTAAATTGGACATGAGTGCTCTTTCTCCCATAGGGTGATATGAAACAACCCTGAGATGAATTACGTTAATCCCTTAGTTCCGTTTCCTATCCTCAGGGTCAGGCAACTATGCGATGCGGGGCGGAATAGACATTCATGGTGTTGCCGCGAAGGAAACCGATGAGGGTGATATTGAGATCGCGGGCAA
>JBBRKX010000752.1:0-2686 GCA_038231675.1 Chthonomonadales bacterium
GTGCCGGGATCAGCGCGTGTCAATTAGGCGAAGCCGGTGGTGTGGGGGTGGGATCCGGCGTGGGAGCGGTATCTGCCGGGGGTGTGTCCGGCGGAGCGGTGCCGGATGGCGTGGTCGTTGGAACCGCGCCTGGATGATGCCTCCGCAATCGAGAACGCCGCTTACGCTTGCGGTGTCGGGGACGGGGTGGGCCGCCGCCATCGGCCACGAGAAGATCGGCGCGGCTTATCCCCAATGCCGAAGGGGCGGTTTCCAGGAATGTGGTGACTTCGGGGTCCGTGATGGGCGCCAGTGTTCCCTGCAGCACGATCGCGTGTGGAATAGGTCGAGAAGGCTTGTCCGGATCGGTATGGCCCGTCACGATGATCTTGTTGTCGTAGATGACCGAGGTGGAGAACCCGGAGTCGAGCAGGACGGCCTCTTGCACCCCGGCCGCCGCGGCCGCTTCGGCCATCTTCGTCGTCGTCACCACGTCTATGGTGGCCCCAAACAGGATCTCGCCGTCTTTGGTAAAGCCGAAGAAGGCTCTTTTGCGAGGATCGTTAAAGTCTTCCGGCGCGCAGTAGGCCATCTCGTCTTCACTGCGCGCCTTGCCATTGTGAACGATCCATGCGCCGCCCATAAACACATCGGTGAAGTCCGGCATGAGCACCTTAATAGGGTCCGAGGCGTTCATCGAAGCGGGCTGAAAGGGAACGATCGCGATGTGCGTCGGGCCCCAGATCACCAGCGGCCGGTTTACCAGACGCGGAAGACGGTCCGGAGCGAAATCCGGTTCGTAGGTCCCATCCGCCCCCGACTGGCTGGGACCAATCAGCGCGGCATCCGTTCCGTTCAGCCTCGCGTTCGCGAAAAAGGTGCCGTTGATCCCCGCGACGCCGCCGGCCTCCTGGACGAATTCGCCCACGCTCTGTCTCGATTTCGAGTGGAAGGTTACCGGCTTGCCGCCATGCACCAGTCCCAATTTGACCTCGGCATAGTCCGCGATTTCCAGGCGCACCGGGGCGGCATTCAGTGGAAGCTGGACGACGGCGGCGGGGGCCATCTGCTTACGCGTCTGGGCATCCAGCCAGGCGCGTTTGAGGGTGCCGTGGGTGAACCGTCCGATGTCGAGAGTATCCGGCGACTCTTCCGCGTACCCTGCCAGGTCGCTAAAGGCGAGTGTATACCCTACCTGTCGCGCCGTCTGACGGTCGCTTGTGCCCGCCGTTCCGCCGTTGTAAACGAGGTAAGGAACCGGGTGAGCGAGATGCGCTTCCAGCGTTTGCCGGGAAGCCGCCATATCTCGCTGGCGCTCGTCCGCATCGGGAAGCGTGCTCGACGGGAGCGATTGGCCATGCGATCCGATCGTGGCGAGCCCCTCCGCCTCCAGAGCGCTCAGATCCTTCCAATCCATGTTCGGCGTATCGGCGGAGTCGCCGACGTTGTTGGTAGGCACAAAAAGCGCGAAAGGAAACTGGTTCTTTTTCAGGATCGGGTAGGCAAGGTCGTGGAAACTTTTCGAGCAACAGTCGAAGGTCAATACGATCGCCCCGGAGGGAACCGTGTCGCCGTGCACGAGATGACGCTGTAAAGTCTCCAGGGAGATCGGATGTGCGCCCTGGGCGGCCAGCCAGGCAATCTGCTGCTTGAACACACGCACCGAACAGTTTGTCAGATTCTGAGGCGCGCCGTTTACGATATCATGATAAACGATTGCGGGGATCCGATCGGTCTGCGCCAGCGCCGACAACGGTTGGTATTCGGTGATGTCAAAATCGGAGGCCCTAGGTACGACGGCGGGAATAGGGAGGGGGAGTTCTCTCGCATCACCCGCTTTATAATGCAGGACCGCAGCCGCGATCGCCCCCGCGACCGCGCATACGCCCAGGAACCCCGCAATACGTTTGACCAACGGAACTACTCCTCTTGCCGTGGAGGACGGCCGGAACGCTGCCGGAAAGGCGCGTCCGTTTCGGGTCTGGACAGAAAAAAAGAAAGGAAAAGAATCAAAAAGGTTCGGCACGAACAAGACGGCCGAACCTTTCGATACTTATGGGAGACTACCCTTTGTACTCGACTTTATCATCGCCGTTCGCCAAACTGACGCCTCCCGTGGCTGCGGCCAGTTTGAGGGTCAATGTCGAGCCATCCTCAAAATCGATATCGATCTCATCGCCGCGCTGTCGCACGGAATCCACCTGGCGGCCTTTAAGTAGCGTGCTCAACTGCTGATTGGTTGACATCGTCTTGTTGTTCTCCTTGTAAGGTCACGTAGAAAGCATCCACGCTCAGGATACAATACGGCAATTAGGATAACATGACCGCATGGAGGTGTCAAGTTGCGGCGGCCACCTATACGTTTGCTGCCAATAAAACGTTACTTTTGTGACATAATCACAAAAGAGTGCTTTAGAGCGCCACCGTGGAGGCCCCCATATGCTTATCGAGTTCAGTGTCGAAAACTTTCGCTCGATCCAGACGCGTGTAACATTGAGTCTGATTGCCGCTGCAAGGAAGGCTAGAAATGAACAGACGAACGCGAATAACCTTGTTTGTGTAAATGCCCTATGTGTCACACTAAGTTGAGAAGAATCGCGTGGTGTTGGGTTTTGTATATTTGAAGCAGGGCGGAGAAAGATAGCCACCAATGACCGCTATTTCCTTGAACACCTTACCAGACCCGGAGGTCGGAAAACGAGCCCTA
>JBBRKX010000753.1:0-2684 GCA_038231675.1 Chthonomonadales bacterium
CGGCATGGCCTACTGTGACGTAGGGTGGAGCAGTTACGGAGCGCACAACGGAAATTACACGATCACGATCACCGGTCAGGCAACAGTCGGCAATAGCTTTACGCCTGTGTCGATCCAGAAGACGATCCATATCGACCTGGAGAACCTGCTCATTTCGAGCACCACACCGGTCAATCCGGCTCCGATCCTCTATGATCCTCTCAAGGGCCCTGTCAGCCTCCAGGCCACCATTACGTGCGCCTACAAAGCCAGTGTCCCGCTGGCGCTCACGATCTATGACACGACGCAGAACGCGGTAAGGACGTTCAGCCAATCGCTCTCCGTCACGGGCGACTCCAGCAGTGGCGCCACCGTGAATATAAGCTGGGATGGTAGGGCGGATCCCGTTGGCTTGAATTCGGGTCTTCCTTCGCCGAAGGGGGTGTACCTTTTCCAATGGAACGTCGGCGGAAACGGCTTCGATACCGACACCGATAAGTCGACTATGCTCTCGTTCGGCGTTCCTGCAACAACGCTTTCAACCGTGGCCTCCGACACTTCCGGGCAGACAGATGTATTAAGTTTCTCCCTCAGTGATACCACGAATAATCCACCCTCTGATTGTCAGGTCGATGTTTACGAGAATTGGACCCTGAACGATATATTGTCTCAGCATATTTCGGCTTCTGTCAGTCTCAATACGACGGTTCTTCAGGTTCCACCTACGAGCCAGCCTGCCCTTGGCGATATTATCCATGGAACGCAATTAGTCTTCCTTGTCAGTCCAACCGACGCCGACTCAACCCGCGATAAAGGGCATAGGAACCGAGTGGCTTTGCAGCATAACAAAAAGTCATTTAAGCGTACGCTGTTGACATGGGGAGGCTTCTACTCACCGGACGGTCAAGAGGCTGGTCCCGCTGGTACAGGAGATTATAAAACGTCAAGCATCCCGGCGGCAGACAATGCGGATGCCCTGAGCAAGAAACTGAACTACAATTTATGGCGAGAACGTGGAAACGTAGAGGTAGTAGCTCCCGATACTATTCTCTATAAGGACTTGCCTGCGCAGCCGAATCGTGATGCATGCCCCGATGGGCTGATGGCACGCTGTATTGATGTGGCGATTTTCTGCGGGCATGGCTCTGACCCAAGCCTTGCAGGCAGTTTGTTCCTGTTCGGTCTATCCAAGCAGGACAGAGATCCAACTGAGAAGGACAAAATTTTTGTTGTGTCTGATCCAGGCGTGCGGAATAATTGGTATAATTATTTCCTTAATGATGATAATATTGCTAACGATATATGGTCGTTTGAAACTTTGAACGCCAAGCAGATATGGGGAAATGTGACCCTCCTGCCTGATTTGGGACTGCCAGCGGAACCGGTGCAACTGGTTATCTGGGCAGGATGCAATACTGCTAATCAGTTTGATAGTGGAGATCAAGGAGGGCTGCCCCACATGACTTGTGGACTTGGTGCAAGATGCTCCGTTGGGTTTCAAACAACGTGGGTAACTAAAGATGTGGAAACTTTCTTCACGGCTTTCGCGAATGAGAAAATGCAAAATGCAAGCGCGGGCGAGACTGTGTATCAGGCGGTTCATCATGCGATAAAAGCATGCCAAAAGTGCCCGAAGGCGGATTCGTGGCAAGGCTTCGTTGGCTTCGCGCCGAATTCTACAGCAGCACAATTTGGCCTTCCGCAATAGTTCACGGCAAAGGGAAAGGAAAACATCATGAATCGACAATGGCTACGATATTTCCAGTCTTTTCTTTGCTGTCTTGGCTTCGTCGTGGCAGTATTTCCAGTGCGCGCGCAATTGCCTACAATGACGCCGACGCAGGGCCGCCAGATAATGCTGACTTACGTCTCGCTACCCGACACTACTATAGCGACTCGCACCGTAATCGACACCAGTATCAGTGGGCATATGGAGTATCTCTATTACGGAAACCATGGCGGGGAATATCGCATAGATGCAGTCACTGCCCAAAAAGGGATTCAATATGGTGGCCTGTCCGATGCAGATCATACCCGCCTCCTGCCCGCAACGCCCTTCACGGGAGCGCAGCTGTTACAGATCGCTCTCAATTATGTGTCGCAGCACTTTCCCAACTACAAACCGGGAATGTTTCAAACCTCTCCTCCTGTCGCAAGACCGGATCCTGTAGCAGCAGCCGATGACAACGTCTATTACGTTACGTGTGAATGCCCTGCGTCGTCCGGCGCGTACCAACCCCTTCATTGTCTGGTTGTTGTCAGGGAAGACACGGGCACCATCAGAGATTATGATGAGACTTCCATACCTATTACGGTCAACACGACACCGGCGCTCAGTCAGGATCAGGCGCTCCAGGCCGGTCGGAACTGGATCGCTCAGAACATATCCAGCGATCCCGCAGCGGGGCAATTAAACGCAGGAGTTGGGCGCGCTCAGATCCAATTCCGTGTCGATGTAGATTTCATGCTCAACGAGGCGCTCCTCTACGAAATTTGCTATAACGCTCTGGTCCTCGATATCGATGCGCAGACCGGCGCTATCATTGGAACGGATTCCTATTTCGGCGTCACTTCGCCATTTAAATCGAAGCCGAAACGTCAGGAAGCGTATATCGAGACGATGGTCGATGTTAAGTTCCATTCAGGCAAGCCCGCATTGCAGAGATCCGCCATCGCTGTACATGGACAGACTTACTTGTGGGAAA
>JBBRKX010000754.1:0-2679 GCA_038231675.1 Chthonomonadales bacterium
ACTCCAGTTGAAACGTGCCGTCCGTCGACACGAACAACCGGTATCCTCGGTGGCTCGGAGCCCAATTTAGCCGACACCTGGCGCTTCAGCATCGAAGTCGCCACGGCCTGGGAGCGAACCCTCGACGAGGCGCTGACTCCGCACACGCGTAAGGTGAAATTGCGTTCGGCAATGACCATGAGCCCGGACCGTAACGGAGTGTTCGACGTGCTGTTGGGCCTCGTTCGACACGGCCTGGGAGGGCGCCAGGGAGATGGCCGCCAGTACGTCTCGTGGTTCCACGATCAGGACTTTGTGCGCGCGATCGCCTGGCTGATCGAGCACGAGAAGATAGACGGTGCGGTCAACCTCACGGCCCCGGCGCCGGAGCCGAATGCAGCGTTCATGCGGGCGCTGCGTCATGCGTGGGGCATCGGGTTTGGCTTAAACGCAACCACGTGGATGCTGGAGATGGGCGCATGCGTATTGAGAACGGAAACAGAGCTGATCCTTAAGAGCCGCCGTGTGATTCCCGGTCGATTGCTGGAGGAAGGATTTGTCTTTCGCTTCCCTCCCTGCCCGGAGGCAGCGCAGGATCTATGTCGACGATGGCGCGAACAAAACAAGATTGGATGACATCAAATCTTGATATCGAGGGATTTTCTCTGCTGCATGTGGAAAGAGCCCCATAAGGAAGGTCCGCCAGGTTTGTCAAAGAACGAAAGGAAAATCGGAATGCGCGTTCGAATCGGGATCGCTCTCGCAAGCGGAGCGTTTCTCATTGGGTTTGGCCTCTTCGTCCCGAAATATGCGGCATTGCGCGCCGAGGGGCAACAAGAATCCACAGCCCTTCCGAAAACCAGAACCGTCTTCCCGCCGGATAACCCCTGGAATGAGGACATCTCAAAATTGCCGACCGATCCGAATTCCGATGCCATCCTTCGGAATGTCGGCATGGAAAAACCGCTCCATCCGGATTTCGGCACCCTCTACGCAGGCAAGCCCATGGGTATTCCCTATATCCTTGTGGCGGGAAACCAGCCAAGGGTTCCGGTAGAGCTCGGCTATAAAGACGAGAGCGATCTGGGAGATTATCCGATCCCGCCGAACCCACCTATCGAGGGGGGCGCGGATTCCCCTGGAGACAAACACTGCCTTATCATCGACCGGGATCACTGGAAGCTCTATGAGCTGGACGAGCTGCGAAAAGAAGGCGGCGTCTGGCACGCGGATTCCGGAGCGATTTTTGATTTAGGCTCCAATGTTATGCGCCCCGCTTCATGGACTTCGGCGGACGCGGCGGGCCTCCCGATATTTCCCGGCCTCGTGCGTTACGATGAAGTCGTGGAGCGCAAGTCGATTCCCCATGCGCTTCGCTTTACGGTCCGCAAATCCAGACGCGCGTATGTCTATCCGGCCCGGCATTGGGCCAGCCGCAACGTCGATCCCCTGCTGCCTCCCATGGGCATGCGGGTACGTTTGAAAGCTTCGGTGGACATCGCCGGCTTTCCGCAAAATGAACGCATTATCCTTACTTGCCTCAAGAAATATGGGATGATCGTCGCGGACAATGGGGCAGACTGGTTCCTGAGCGGAGCACCGGATGTACGATGGAACAACGAGGAGTTGGGAACGCTTAAACGCATTCACGGCAGCGATTTCGAGGTCATCCGTATGACCAACGTCGTCGCTGCCGATAAATAAGGCCGTTCCACGCCGTAAGGCGAAAAGCCTGTATGTCAGGAATTGGCCCGTCTGCGCCGGAGCATCCACAGTGCCGCAAGCGGCGCCGCGCCGGACGATAGCATGAGCCAACTCGTGCCTTCGGGGGTGATATTCTCGGCCTGGATAGGGACCGCGTGACACGGCAATACCGCAAGGAAACCCAAAATGGCGATTGCTGCCGAGACCGTCAATAACAGTTGGCGAAGGTTTTTCATGACATCTTTTCCTTTGTCTTCCATTATGCCGATCACTTCTCTATCCGGCGTGAACCGGATCGCACGCTGCTGGAAGAACACACGCGCGTGCGGCGAATTGTCTGGGTCTCCATTGTACGGCCCGAACAGGCAAAATGGAACTGAAAGAAATAATGGGTTATTGAAAAAATATGCTGATTAGAAGATCTTCTGCTCCAATCCCAGCGAATCGCATAGCATGCGCATTTCGTGCGGCGTAAGACCGTCCGCAAGTCCATGATTGGTAAGATTCAGATATTCGTATCTGGCGCCCGTTTCGGCGTATTCCACCAGATCGCAGGCACGTTTCACAGAAGTGTCCGAGCGAACGATCACTCCATGCTTTCCCCACAGCACGATCTGGTGTTCCCGCATCGCCTTGATCGTCGCCAGCATCAGTTCCGGAGAGCCCGGCAGAATAAACGGGAGCAAACCGATTCCTTCGGGAATATTCACGATGCTTTCCGGCTGCCACCGAAGTATATGCCGGCTGAAGTACCGCGTGTCCTGGTACCTATTGATATGGCTCAGGTAGACCGCATACATCGGCTGTGCATGAAGGATCGCGTGGAAGTTCAGGTTGTTATGCGAAATTTGGTCGCGATGAACGGCAAGATGGGAATTGAATTCCGTGGTCAGCTTTTGAAAAAGTCGTTTTGGGGAAGTGTAGAGTTTGGCCGTCTTTCCGCCCTCTTCCACCCGCACAAAGCCCAGGTTAGCCTGCGGATCGCGCGCCACTTCT
>JBBRKX010000755.1:0-2670 GCA_038231675.1 Chthonomonadales bacterium
ATGATCAGAGGGCGCGTGGTCGGCAGTTCCGTCACCTCTTGCCGTACCACCGTGATGTTGGGATGCGCGGCGATCGTTTCCGTCACTTCGCGCGCAAAGGGTTCCCGGTCCACTGCAAGCGCCTCCCCAGCGGGCACTCGATGCTTTTCCGCAAGCGGCACGATCACGGATCCGAGACGGCGCATCTCTTCTTTCAAGACGCCGCTGGCATTGGTGAGCAGGTTCGATTTAAAGGAGTTCGAGCAGACAAGTTCCGCCAGGTCGCCCGTCTGGTGCACCGGCGTCCCCTTCCCCGGCCGCATCTCATACAGCGTCACGCGGCTGCCTCGCTGGGCGGCGGCCCACGCGGCCTCCACCCCTGCAAATCCGCCTCCGACTACCACCACATGATCTTCCATAAGTCTCTGTCGCTCTCACTCGGGGTTTTGATCCCGTTTTTCTTATGATACCCTGCCCGCCGGCCATGCGGAAGAGCGCCCGCGACGTGACGATCCGCAAGGTGTGCAGGAATATGACGGCCCGCGGTGAACCTGATCGACGGGACAGGGAGAAAACCTCCGCGCTTCCATGCACCGCAAATAGAAAAACAGGGGTGATTTCGTGACTCGTACATGGTTTATCGTCCAAAGGGCGGCATCGTTCGCGGTTGTGCTTGGAATCTGCGGATTCATCGGCTGTACGACGGGACGGCGCGGCGCCGAGGGGCCCGTCCCTACCTCCACAAATACGCTTCGATACGCGCTCACGGCGGAGCCGACCACGCTCGACCCCGCCATGGTGGAGGACGGCACCACGATCGATCTCCTCCAGAGTATTTATAGCGGTCTGGTGAAGTGGGATGAGAACAATAAGATCGTCCCGGACCTTGCGGAAAAGTGGGACATGAGCGCGGACGGTACGGTCTACACGTTTCATCTTCGGCATGGGGTCAAATTCCATAATGGCCGCGAGGTGACTGCGGCGGACTTTAAGTATAGCCTGGACCGGGCGTGCGATCCAGACCTCGCCTCACCCGTTGCATCGAGCTATCTACGAGACATCGTGGGCGCGCTGGACCGCATCAAACGCAAAGCGGGTGTGACCGATGTTTCCGGCGTTAAGGTCATCGATCCTTATACGCTCGCCATTACGATCGACTCGTTCAAGCCTTACTGGCTTGGCGACATGACGTATCCCACGGGCTATGTGGTCTGCCGCGAGGCGATCGAGAAGAACGACGGCAAGATCAGCGATGCGGCCTCCGCGATCGGAACCGGTCCATTTAAGCTCGCCTCGTTTCAACGTGGCTATCAAGTGACGCTTACCGCCAACGATACGTATTACGCCGGGCGTCCGAAGCTGGATGGGATCACGCGTCCGATTATGAAGGACGCAACCACCCGTCTGAACAAGTACAACGCGGATGAACTCGACATCGTGGACGTTTCCCCCGACGATCTGGATCACATTAATGGGGATCCCAAAATGAAGGCGGATCTGAAGGTGTGGCCACGGGCATCCACCTGGTATGTCGCGTTGAATGAATCTACTCCGGGATCCCCTTTCGCGAAGCCGGAGGTTCGCCAGGCCCTGTCGCTTGCGGTCGATAAGCAGGAAGTCATTCACGTGGTGCTGCACGACCAGGCGGCGGTAGCAAACGGCATCGTTCCGCCCGGAGTGCCGGGTTACAATCCCGATATCAAAACGGGTGGCTTCAATCCGAAGATGGCGCAGCAGTTGCTGGCAAAGGCGGGCTATCCGGGCGGAGCGGGCTTCCCGGCGCTTACCTTCTCGTTCCGACAGGATCAGCCCGTGCCCGCCAAAATGTCGGAAGTCATCCAGCATCAGTGGAAACAGAACCTGGGGATCGACGTGCAGCTCCGCCCGGAGGAGTGGGGACAGTTTCTAAAGGAAAGAGGACGTCTGCCCTTATTTACGCTGCGATGGGCCGCCGACTATCTGGACCCGCAGGATTTCCTTTCCATCATGCTGCATACTAACAAAAACGGAGATCACCCTGAGAATTCCCTGGGCTACAGCAACCCTCAGTTCGATAGCCTGTGCGATCGCGCCGACACCGAGCACAACCCGGAGCAGCGCCTGAAGCTTTATCGGCAGGCGGAGCAGATCGCCATGGACGATGCCGCGTGGATATCGATCTTCTACCAGAAGGATCTGGAACTGGTGAAGCCGCACGTCCACGGCATCCGAGACAGCCTGTTCGGCCACCTACCGCACGTCACCACCACCGTAACGCCATAAGTCACGGGCATGATTCGCCAAATAAATGATTCAGGATGATTTGTGACCGGGCGTTTGGTGACCAGCGGTTGAAACCGCGTCTATAACGGCCGAAAGCCCACCTGCGTGGGCTAGCGATTGGGCAGCGGTCGCCATTTTTGATATCAAGGCACGTCGCCGCAGTATTTGAATAGGATCGCAATGTCGCATAAGATGGTCCACACAATGCAGCGAAGCGTGTGTGGACCAAGAAGGAAGGCATGATGAGACGGTCCATGAATTGTATGTATGTGCATCTCGTATGGGGAACATGGGATCGTCTTCCTCTGTTAACGCGAGAGCGACGTACGATTGCCTATGCAGCAATCAAAGCTAAGTGTGACGAAAAGGGTTGTGACGTCCTCGCAATCGGAGGCGTGGAGAACCATGTCCATCTTTTAGTCAAACTTG
>JBBRKX010000756.1:0-2659 GCA_038231675.1 Chthonomonadales bacterium
TCCCCCACAGGAATCGGCGCTCGGCGGATATGTGGCTATTCATGCGGGGCTTGCGGAAGATGAGAAGTTTGTGCGAGGCACCAAGGGCTGTGTCGTGATGCGAAACAAAGACATGGATGCGGTGTATGCATTTGCCCGGCCGGGGATGCCGATTTTTATCTGTCCCTGATCGTTCTTGACATCAATCGATTGCTTTTCAAACTGTAGGCCCCTCGATGCCTTCATCAAGAGAGATTTATCTCGACTGAAGCAAGGGCGGCAGGTGGACGTGAACATCGGGAAATGGTTCCTGGCCTTGCGTCCCATCAAGGCTTCGCGTGCCTCTTGCCTGGGCTGTCACCAGGGCGCGAAAAAAGGCGATACGCTCGGCATAATGGCTTTCGCCGTTTCCACAAAGATTCGCTAAACTCAGCAATTGCCGGAGCCAACCAATTGGTCCATGGAGTCGGCTCCACGTACTCTGGATGGGGATGGATCATGAAACGAGTGCAACGCGGAAAAACGACGGCTGCTTTTCAGCTCTTGTTCGCAACAACGCTTATCTTGTGTTCTCGCGTCTTGTTTCGTTTCATGGAAATGTTCGGCCTGAAAAGACACCCTCGCAAACTGCGCGCGTTTCGCGAAAAGATGCAAGCCATGGAGCAGGCTAAGAATAGCCTGACCGAGCAAATTCGAACGGATCCCGGTTGGGACAATCTTGATGCAATGGAAGATTTTGTCAGTCATCATACGGATTCTCAGTCGCAACCGGGTATCAACGCAATACTTCAAAAATTGCGGGCTATGCGGCAGGAACACGAACTACTGCAAGCCATTCGCACCGAGGCAGGAGAAGACATTGAAAAAGCTGCCGAGGGCTACCGAAAGTATATAGCAACTCACCCCCATAGCCATTACGCCTACGCCTACCTGGGCCTGGCATTAAAGAAGGCGACAGAGTGGGATGCCAGCATAAAGGCCTTCCGTGAAGCCGAGCGCCTTGGATTCGAATACTATCGTGAAGCTGAACGGATCATGGGAACTGAGAACGTAGCAGGCTCACGAGTGCAATTAGAAATCGGTAAGGTTTTGCATGAGAAGGGTGACATAGATGCCGCAATCGTACAGTATCGACAGGTTATTTCACTGACGCGGCCGATAAGTGAGGCTTCCGTGTCTAAGGCTTTCTACTTTCTCGGCAAATCTTTAAACGAACAAGGCAAGCGCCGTGAAGCGCGTGCCGCCTGGAAGCAAGCAGCAAAGCTGGACAGCTCCAAAGTGATCGCCCGTAAGGCGAAAGAATTGCTGGACGCGAATCCGTAACACTTCGTCTGCTTACCTGACAACTTCCACTTTGCGTATGGCAGAAATGAACTTTCCGATTTGTCTCGCGTCAGTCAAGACATCTCCAATCCTGGACCCATCCGGGGACAGCGGAGAAAACCAAATCAGGAGACAAACGATGAAAACCTTATATATATCGGGAGCAGCTCTGGTCGCTTTCCTTGGCATGGGAATGATGTCCCTACAGGCCAACGCGGAAACCGCGCACCCGCGTCCTCATGAAGTCAATAGCCGGCTGGAAAACCAGCAAGATCGTATCCATCAGGGCGTCAAGAGCGGCGAACTGACCCGGCGTGAGGCAGAGCATTTGCGCCTGAAGGATGCCAGTATCCATCACCATGAGCGGAGAGACCGCATCACCCATCACGGTCATCTGACGAAGGGTGAGTACAAGCGCCTGAACAACCAATTGAATAGGGACAGCAAAGGGATCTATCGGGACAAGCATAACGATAAGGTGCGTTGAGCCCAACGTCAGGAAGGTAAGGACCCTCTTCTACCATAATGTAGGAGAGGGTTTTGTACGTTTGACGCCTTGTTCGGAAAGGTAAATGACCTGACACAGTGTCAGACGGAAGTGGAAATCGCGACAATCACGATTCCGGCGATGGTGTCCTCGTCTGCCAGGACATTTCTCAACGACGCTTGCGCGCATAGGGACAGGAAATTTGTATGTCTTCATCGGTTATCAGACTTGCCGGCGCGCACGATGCCGCTCAGATTCAGGCCATCTATGCCCCGGCCGTTATCCATACGCCGGCCACATTCGAGACGGAGCCGCCGACGGTCGAGGAGATGCGGCAGCGCATTAGCATCGCCGAGAACCAATTTCCCTGGTTAATCTGTGAGAAGGACGGTGAAGTGGCCGGTTATGTTTATGCCAGTTCTCACCGTGCCAGAGTTGCCTATATGTGGTCGGTAGAGGTGAGCGTCTACATTCATCCACGGCATCAACGTTCTGGGATAGGAAAGGCATTGTATTCTTCGCTCTTCCGGATTCTAACGCTCCAGGGGTTTTACAATGCATACGCCGGGATAACCTTGCCCAATCCCGCCAGTGTGGGTTTGCATGAGTCCCTCGGGTTCCGGCCGGTGGGCGTTTACGAGGCTGTTGGCTATAAGATGGGAGCATGGCATAGCGTCGGCTGGTGGAGCTTAGCGTTGCAGGAACGCTTCGCGGCTCCTACACCGCCCTTATCGCTCGATGCGATTATAGAGCTTCCGGACTGGATAGTCGCCTTAAATGCCGGATTACCGTTCCTGAAGCCATAGGTTATGCTGAACGGCGCATAAAGTGTTATAACCGAAAGAAGGCCATTCGGTCACTTCTGACCGA
>JBBRKX010000757.1:0-2640 GCA_038231675.1 Chthonomonadales bacterium
CAGTCGATAACCGTGAAAGCCGTTGTCACCACGAACGTGGGAGAGACGGAAACCTTTGAATCGAGTACGCGGATTGTCTATAACAAGGCGTTCGTATTCGGTAACGTCGTGCCCGCACTCGGAGGCATCGGAACCTTGTTCAGAGGCTATGATGCCGCGCAGACGATTTCGGGGCATTTTCAGACGGCGAAGCACACAACCTCGCCCGCGACGCCCACCGGAGCCGTCAACCAGACGAAGATGCCAATCATAAGCGCGATGTCTACCCTGACAGCGTTCGCTTTCTATTCCCACGGCGACCCGGGAATTATCGGGGATTCCGCTACAAACGGCCAGACCGGTCAAGCAATCACCGCCACGGACGTATCCAACGCGATGGCTGCACGGTCATCAAGTTTTCCGCCCGTAAACTTTGTGTTCGCGGATGCGTGCGCCGCAGGATTGAACGACAGCCTCGCCGTAGCGTTCGGCGTCGCAGTAAGCGTTGGGCCGCCAACCCCGGACCGTGCGTTCCTGGGTTGGACCGTAACGATGCAGGATAACGCGAGCCTCATAAGCTGGACCAACAGACTTTTCCAGCGGTTATTGGCCGGTGACAGCTTGGCTATTGCAGTGGAGTGGGCCAATAATAATGGCGGCAAGCCACTGGATTTCAATGGTCTTGAAGCGACCGCGAAACCGTATGGCGACCCTATGTTTAAGCTTCACGGGGTCTATCACCTGGAGGGACCGGCATGGTTCAGAGAGAATTGACGCGGTCAGTGCACCGAATCGTTGCGCGCTTGAGTGTAGGAGTGCAGTATCCCCGGCGAGTGGCTTTGACCTGGCTTTGCGCGGGACTATTGGGCATGTCTACATGTAACAAGCTGCCGGCTCAGGCTCCAGGGGAGTCCGCTTCGCCAGTGGCTGCCGCAGTTATGACTTCTCGGGCGTTAATGTTTATGCGAGACCTGGCGCGTCTGTCGCCTATCCCGGCGGCAAGCGACCCGGACCGCGAACAGGCATGGCCGCGATCTACGATTCGGGTCTTCAGGCTGCCGGACGGCACAATTGGTAGCAAGTCGGATCGCGAATTCTCGGCCAAGGTCACAGGGCACGATTCATCCGGACAATTACATACGGGTATTCTGTGGGCTGTCGATCTGTACGGTGGAGAAATCAAGGTCACCGTTCATTCTGGAGGTCGGAGAATTCTCGGTTGCATCGACGGCGTTTTGATAAATGCCATCATACGTAATCCCCCTGCTCCGCTGTCTGAGTGCATATCTGCTGAGACAGCAATGGCGCGTGCACAGCTATACCTACAGATCGCCGGAATTGATTTGACGGAATTGTCGCTTAGGTCGGCACAGTTCATTAACGGAGGGACGTCGGCGAGCGAAGCGAGCCGCAAATGGGATATCTCCTGGGATCGGCAGTGGCGGGGAGTGGTATTCGAAGACCAAAGAGTGACCGTAAGCCTCGATGCGAGTCACGGAAGGCTCCTCTCATTTGGAAGCGCGGTCGCCATGCCGACGCCCGCCGTGGCCCGTATCGACGTTACCCCGGAGCGGGCATCGGAGATTGCCGGACGGCAGACTGCCGCCAGGCAATTTCCAGTAGACGGACCCGCACACTGCGAGATCAGAATCGTTCAGCCGAGCAACTACTGGACATCCCCGCGATTTCCGGTTGCGTTGACCGAGCAGAAGCAATATACCCGGCTTGCCTGGATTGTGCGCGTCCCGACGATTTACCCGCCGGTAGACTCCAAATGTACATCGGAAGTGTGGGTGGATACAATATCCGGCGAAGTGATTGGCGGCGATATTTCCACCATCATGGGCAGAGGAGCGATGCCCGTATATGGCGGCCCCATAGGCATCTCGCTTCGATCCGCGAGGCGGCTGGAGGCGCGAAGATTGATTCGCGGCAAAGACGGCGGCTATAGCGCTATAGGGCCGGCGGAAGCGCTGGACCCCAAAGCCGACAGCCTTAAGTTCTATGGCGCGGTCTCCAAAATTCGCATAGTCACTCCAGGTAACGTTGCATCGGCTTTCCGGCCGACGCACCGGCTTACCGCAATTCACGGAGATTCGCGCGCCGAATTGTTTGACTGCGATGCGAAACAGGGCCTGATTCGAAACGCCGCCGGAGACATCGCATCGGCGAGCTCCCCGCTCCGCGCTTGGCTCAACAGCATCAATTCGAAGCCTGCACCGGCTCGTAACGCAACTGCGGTCGCACCCGTCCGGAATCCCTAGTCGAACTGCTGTCGGTCAATGCGGGACTGATGCGGCTGCGGATGCGACCGAGACCCGAATCGCGGACCCGGACCCACTAATTCGGGCTCCCCGGCTGCCGCTCCCGAGAAGGAAGAGGACGAGACTCCGAAAGCGCGGTTCCGCCCGCGGCGATAACGGCGGGGTAAAGGCACCTCCCCCAACCCCCTCCTTCGTAAGGAGGGGGCTTTTACGTGGCGGGAGATGATCGCTTCGTTAGAGACGCAGAGCGCGCAGAGAACGGCATTTGCACGAGCCCTTCCTTTTAAGGAGGGGCTATTGCGGGGTGGGTGGGTGGATAAGCCTCGTAATAGCATGGATTCCGTGTTATCATGTTATTATGATCCAGTCCTTCGCGGATGATGGTTCGGAAGACATA
>JBBRKX010000758.1:0-2632 GCA_038231675.1 Chthonomonadales bacterium
CGACTTAGTGGCTTCCTTGCCGATTGACTTCGAGAAGGCGGGTTGTGCTAATACGCGGGAAGCCCACATGCAAGGCCCGAGCACAAGCGAACATAAGAGTAGAGGTGTTTTTATTATTTGCATGGTAGCAAGAGATACGTCTTATGGCGAATTTTGGCAGCAACGCTTTGAACAAAGATATCCATAGGAGGGAAGCGTCACCATTTGATAAACAGAGGATACACGAACGCAGATGAAGAACGTGCAAGAAATTTGATAAAGGACTGTTGTTCTAAACTGCACGGCGCGGAAAAAGTGGAGAGCGCCGTTAAACGCAAATGTCAACGTAAATGTGGGGAGATGGAATGTGAGCAATTGCGATAAGGTATCGAATTGTTTGGCTGGTCCTATAGGGCGACGTGCTTTTCTTGTTCAGTCATTCACCGCCATACTGGGTGTTCATTCGGTTACGCCTGCTTCTGCCGTACCTAATCCCCAGTTAGTCCACTCGGAAACGGCGATGCCCGACCCTTACGCCCGATATGTGCGTACTTCTAAAGATTTTCGGCGGGTGAAGCAAGCTAAGGCGTGGTGCGAGAAGGCATTTCCGGGCTGGGTCGATATGCCCTGGACGTACCAGTGGACAATTGGATATACCGACGCGTCCGGAAGATGGAGCCAGGCGCACGGATATAATGGCGCGTTCCTGGACGGAAATGGCGGAGCGCCGGATGGACCTCCGGGCAAACTGGACTGGATCAATCGATTTGGTCTGCACTTTTACATGGATCATACCGCAGGCAAGGGGAGCCTGCACATGTGGGATGGCGGCAAACAGAAACCACACCTACGGGAACTTCACGGAAATGGCGTTCGCACCGTACCTGTGAATGCCATGCTCGGTCAAACGCTCCGTGAGAAGATACGCAACAATGTGTCGCAAGTCAAGTCCTCCCCTTTCCGCTCAGCGTATGCTTTGGACGACGAGATTTCGTGGGGGCACTTCGTTCACCCGACCATGTGGTGCGTTACCGATGACGACAGCGCTTATCGCATCTGGCTGAAAGAGATATATGGTGCGGGCGCACCGGCACGTGAGCATTGGATCACGTACGAAGACATCCGACCGAATCTTGCCACCTGGTCCGTGCGCAACTTCGATGCAAGTCCTCTCATGGACCAGTGGACGTTCAACGACGCGTACTGGTGCAATTTCCTCGGCGATCTTGTGGAATATTCCAATTCGGTTGACCCGGACACTCCCTGTGGTTTCGTCGGTGGGCAGGCTCCGAATGCCTTTGGTGGATACGATTACGCCAGGCTGATGCGTAAAATTCAGTATATCGAGGCGTACAATCTTGGATCTTCGCAAGCGATCATTCGCTCCTTCAATCCCCACAATGCAATCCCATCGGTCACCAGTCGGTTTCACCAATCGGCTGAGGACGATATATGGCAGACATGGTATTACCTTGCACATGGCAACCGAGGGCATATCGATTGGGTTGAGGGATGGTTTGATGGACAGACACCCCAACCCTGGCAGGATCTTGTGGGGCCGCACTATGTTGAGGCAGGAAAAAAAATTGGGCCGCTTGTTCTCGACTCGGAATGGAAACACGATGGAGTTGCGCTCTATTACAGTCATCCTTCCATACAACTCGGCTGGATCCACGATGCCGCCGCCCATGGCAAGACCTGGGTCAATCGGGACGGCGACCATCGGCTTGGCGGGTCACATATGGTGCGCCATGCATGGGAAAACATGTTGAGAGATTCCGGGATCCAATACAATTTCCTCAGTTATGTGGACGTTGTCCAAAACGGAGTGCCGCCCGAGTATAAGACGCTGATTCTTCCGGCCTGTCTTTGCCTTTCAGATACCGAAGCGAGAGCGATCGAGGCGTTTGCTCAGGCCGGGGGAACGGTGATTGCGGACTATCTACCCGGCGTGTGGGATCAGCATGGCCGTGGGCGCACAAAGGGAGGAGCGCTAGACAAAATGTTCGGTGTACGCCATGATCCAGCAATGACTCAATCGGACGTGTTCGGCGGCCAACTCTGGTGTGAAGTGGACCAGGACGCTAATTTCGGCTGGAAAACATATTTGGAGTTCCTGACGAACGGGAATACGTGTATCAAAGATGCAAGCGGCTTCCATAAAGCAGTGCGCACGATGCCCATAGCCACGGTCAACTCGACGGGACGCGGCAAAGCGGTGCTCATGAACCTTTCGCCTCAATGGTATAACGCCTATCGGATTACTGGGTTTCAGGCCGCATCGCGCAGAGAAACATTCATACGACACATCCATGCCTCAAAACCGCAGAGGTGGGTAGAAATCGAAGGCGCGGGTGAGGCGGAGTTTGGGCACGAGATCACCTATTTCAATAAACCAGATGGGAGGATCGTGCTTTTCGTATGCATGAATCCGGAGGTCATCGGGTCCGAAACAGGAGGCGGAAGCGCCGCACATCTCAAAATCGGGGTGGCCGACATCACTCTGAAGTTCGCCAAACCCGTACGCAACGTTCGTGAAGAACGCAAAGGCATCGCACTGGGGACGGGCGATCGGTTCAAACTTGCATGGGTAAGGAATGAAGCAATCGTTCTCTCATTCGATTCATAGCGTGAGGCCTTTGAAGAACAAGGA
>JBBRKX010000759.1:0-2606 GCA_038231675.1 Chthonomonadales bacterium
AAATTTCGCACGGGCCTTGCCTTTGTCTCCCTTCAGTCGAATGGAGAGCGCGATTTTTGCTTTTTCCGTAATCCCAGCGCCGACCAGTTGTATGCGCCTCACGAGTTGGACAGAACGCGGCTCGCCGTCGGCCGCATCTTTCATTTCGGCTCGATAACCCTGATCGATCGCATCAGCCGGGCGACCACCCTCGCCGCGATCGGCGCGGCTCGCACGGCCGGTATGTTGATCTCCTATGACCCCAATCTGCGCCCACCTTTGTGGAAAAGTCTGTCCGCCGCGAAAAAGGGTATCTTGAGAGCCGCTCGATTTGCCGATATGATAAAAGTAAGCGAAGAAGAACTTGCCTTTCTCTTCTCGAATCCGCCCCATCTTTCGGATGTCGGCATAACGGATGAGGAGACGGAAAAGGCAGCGAACCATTTTCTAAGCAGGTTTCCCAATGTGATGCTGTTGACGGTCACGCGCGGCGACAAAGGATGCCGCTGGTGGACGCGCTGCGGCGCTGGAGTTGGGTTGGCAGGTCATGCCGTACATGCGGTCGACACAACGGGAGCAGGCGATGGATTTGTCGCGGGATTGCTGACAGGTTTGATGAAGCGGAATTGGGACTCGGTCGAAGCGCTCGGCGCACTGCAGGCCGAGGAACTTACCTCCGCGTTCCATGAGGCGAATATAGTGGGCGCACTTACAACGCTCATCCGGGGAGCAATCCCCGCGCTTCCGACCGCAACGCAGGTGGAAGCGTTTTCCCATTCCCTGGATACCGTGCCGGGTTGACCGCACGGTTCAGAACGTTCGAGGCAGGATGAATGCAATCTCTAATCCGATTCTTTTCATGGAATACAGACACCCAGGAGGAGCCCGATTCCTCCGAGGAAACATCCAAAATCTCTGATCCTAAAGAGCGGCGTACCCTTCGCGTCCGCATTTTAGCTTTCCTCGTTTGTGTGCTTGCGGGCTTTGCCGTGATCAGAATGACCATGCGAGCGTCTGCGGATACGGAAAGCGCCGTTACCCAGCGGGCATTAAATGGAGTCAGGACCTTGCATTCGGTCAATGGCGACCCGGTGGGGCCGACTGCGGCCTACGTCATCGCCACTCAAGACATTACGTTCCGAGATGGAAAATTTCACGGGCTGACGATGCTTCGCGCCGATACGGATGCGGGAACGAGCGTGTTGCCGTTTCCGGATGAGACGGTCACCAGAGTGGTCGCATCCGCCGACGGGCGCTGGCTGAATGTCTATTGGGACGGCACGTTCTCCATTATCGACGATAGACGCATTGAGCTTCGTATCGGTAAAGCGGCCTATCTTGCGACGGTAGACATTCGACCTTCTCAGCATACGGTCGCATTCAACCACGATCCGATCCTTACTTTCCATGGCGAAGCACGTTACTGCGCAATGCTTCCTCCCAGGCACGGCACGACGGGCGTGCGGTGATGCGGCTACTCTTCGCCGTCGTCGACCTCAGGCTTATATAGCGTCACCCGCACCGAATTTTCCACAAATTGCGTGATGGCTTCCTCTTCTCTCATCACGGCAATTTGCCGGTTCAGTTCGGCAATCTTCGCCCCCAGGAGGGTGCGCTCGCGCTCGTCCGACGCTTGCGCCTGTTCTCGCCGCATGGTTTTTCGTCGTTCAACAAGCGCAATACGCATCGCGCGAACATCACTTGCCCGAGGATGCACACCTAGAAATTTCTCTATGACCTGATCTTCATCAGGAATGTCTCCGTCGTCAAAATCGTGATCTTCCCTCTCCTCGTTTTGCATTGCACGCTCCTTGCTTTTACCTTCTTATCCGCTGGATATTTATCCCCAACGCATATACATCACGTATCCATATCACTTCACGTGCCCGCGCAGGATGTCCAGGCGCCGCCAGTAGTCGGGAAACGTTTTCGCTACGCACCCCGGGTCCATAATCGTGACGCCGGGGGACATCAATCCCACCAGTGCAAAGCTCATGGCGACCCGATGATCGTGATATGTTTCGATAGCTGCGGGTCGCAAATCCTTTGCCGGGGTGACGGTGAAGCCATCCTGCCGCTCCTCTACCTGTACGCCCAACCGCCTTAACTCCGCGCAGGCCGCCGCGATTCGATCGCACTCCTGAAGGCGCGAATGGGCGATGTTTCGGACCGTGGTGGGACTCGATGCAAAAGGCGCTATCGCCGCGAGGGTGAGGCTGGTATCGGAGATGGCGCTCATATCCCGATCGATGCCCCGAAGCTCTCCGCGCTTCGGTCCAACAACCGTTATGCCGTTTGCATCGCAAGTCACTTTGCATCCCATTTCCACGAGCACCTCGGTGGCGAAACGCACATCGCCTTGAAGCGCTTCCGGGCCCAGTCCCGGAACCGTCACACGCCCTCCGGTAATGGCGGCAGCCGCGAAGAAGTAAGAAGCGCTGGAGGCATCCGGCTCGATCGCATAGGAACTCCGCGCCTGATATCGCTGGCCAGTCGGAATCGAAAAACGCGCGTTGCTTGCGGAACGCGTTTGCACTCCCCACTGATCCATCATGCGGCGGGTAATATCTACGTAGAACGGTCGGAGGCGGCCGCTGATTTCCAGCGTCACTTCGCGTTCGGCATAG
>JBBRKX010000760.1:0-2584 GCA_038231675.1 Chthonomonadales bacterium
AGAGACCGCCAAAGCAGGGAGGGCTTTGAGGTATG
Source organism: Chthonomonadales bacterium (assembly GCA_038231675.1). Taxonomy (GTDB): domain Bacteria; phylum Armatimonadota; class Chthonomonadetes; order Chthonomonadales; family Chthonomonadaceae; genus JBBRKX01. The sequence goes on from JBBRKX010000760.1 coordinate 36, forward strand.
AGAGCCATGCGAACCTTGCTGAGGAGGAAGAGGGCATATTGGAAAGGCTTCAGCTCCTTGCCGCCATAGTAGAGAGGGAACTCCCGCGGGGACAGGGACGCCACACCAGCGGAGCAGATCCGACAGCACGATGGCTCCCGTGCCACCCGGGCCATAGGAGTACGTCGTGCCGCTCGCGACCACATAGCCCTTTCCGAGGGGCCGTACCCCCAACGCGATCCCTTTGCTGTTCTCCCACTCCAGAAGGTCCTGGCATTCCGGCGCCACTTTCCGCAGCTGGAGTCCCGCGCCGCCAAACCGATGTGGCCCACCGTCGCCCTCGGTGGTGAAGAAGGTAGGGTTCTTCAGAATGGTCTGACGCTTCGCCACATGGTAGCCGGCGTTATCGTCGTTCCCGACAATCCGGTAGCCGGTAAGCCGAGAAATCGGCCAGGTGTTGGCCGCCAGAGGCGCATGCTGGCCGGTATGGCCGTACGTTATGAAGATGTTGCCTGCCCGCACCCATTTTTCGATGCGCGCCAGCAGTGCGTCGTCCATCACAAACGTATTGTCGTCGATGATGACGTGGTACCGGTCCGCATTTCCCCTCGCAAAGTCGTCTTCCAGCAGAATGTCGCGGGCAGCGGGCACCAGGCTCTGCGTCCCAAGGGAGCTGCGTCGGTTTTGCCACATCAGGTCCGACGTGATCTTGTTCCACGGAAAGCCCGTCAGGTGATCCGACTCCACCCCACGCAGGACGGCAACCTGAGCACGCGGCGCATGGTACTTCCCGAACAAATGCACCAGCGGCTGGTTGGCCTCGAACCAGGCGCGCATGGTCGGGTCCCATTGGATGTCGCCCATGTTCATGAAGTAGTCCACGCCGTTCAGACCTTCGGTGGACCAGCGGCCGAAGAACTGCTTGAGTTCCGGCAGGTTGTGGGCCGGATTGCCGGGCTCCGCGGTGGTCGGGAGTCCCGAGCTCCGCATCATGGAGGACAGATAGTCCGAATAGCTCCCGGCCATTCCGCCTGTGTCATGCCACTGGCCGCCATAGTCTTCCGCATTCGCCTTTTCCACGTCTTCCTCGCCGTAGGGCGAGTCCTGGCGGATAAACCGGTTCTTATCCTCTCGGCGGATCATCTCGTCGCCGCGCCGAACGCAGTCGCCGCGCGTCCAGGTCGTAAAGTCCCGGAAGTCCACCCATCGCGCATCCTCGCCGGCCCCTAAATCGGGATAGCAGCGTGGGGCATGGGAGGAGAGATAGACCTTGTAGCAGAGCTCGCCCCATGGCAGGTGCAGGGACAATTGGTTGGCGCCTTCCTTGAGCGCGGCGGACACTTCAAACGCGCACCAGCCGCTGTCATAGGAGGGATTCTTGAATGTGCCGACTCGCACTCCATTGATCGCGGCTTCCAGGGAGTTGTTGGAACTGCCTTCCAGGTCCCAGATGTACAGGTAAATCTTGCCTTTACCGGCTGTTTTCAAACGGGTGAGCGTGCTGCCCGGCAACTGAAAATTGCGGCGGAATATACCGGGGGCGCGAGTGGCCGGACGAAAAATCGCGCGGTCATCGCCGGGCGCCATGAGTTCGGTCCACTTGCTGTCATCCAGATCCGGAGAATCCCAGCGCGCCACGTCCCCGGCGGGAAGGGCGCTGTCTTGAGCGATGCGCCAGACACCTTTGAGGTCGAAGGCTCCCGGCCCCCAGCCGAGCAAGCTCGCGACTTCCGGCACACGTACATCTTCCCACCGGCGGATCTTGCCCGCTCCGCCATACCAGCGCTGATCCACCGTCCGGGGCGAAGCGTACTTTCCCCGGAGGAAGCGGCGGTAAGCGGCATCGGCCACCGGCCCATAATCGGACAGAATGGCGGGCGTGCCATGCTCTATCTCTTCGTGCGGCTCCATGAACTCCGCGACGTTGGGATAGCCGGCATACTTCCGCACGATGGGCGCGAGCAGGCCAAGCTGCGTATCTTCTCCCTCTCGCGACGACCACATCGGCATGAAGGGCCCGTAAGCGCCTGCATCGTAGCCAGGACCATACAGTCTGCCGACGAAATCCGGCATCATAAACGCTTCCTCGTTCGGAAACAAATTGTGCAGCCAGACCGCGCCGGATTTGCCATAAGGCGCCACATAGGCCGGGATATTCATTTGCCGCGCGATATCGATCCCCGCCTCGCACTTCGCCCAGGCCGGAATGCCTTCGGCCGTATCGGAAAGGTTGGGCCCGGCGGGGAAGTGCATCAGCACGCCGTTCTTTTTGGCGAACGCATAGTCCTGACGGTGATCGTACGTCTCGTCCTGCCCCTGCGGCGCTCCAAAGCAATCGTAATAGAATCCCCAGCCATACTTGTCGAACAGGTTCAAGTAGGTCGGAACCTCGCTCCCCGCGAAGTCCACCGGCCCCGACCCAGCGAGTGGCGTCCGCGCCAACAACACCGGCAAGTCCGCCCTCTCCGCCGCAGCCACGATCGTTACGGTCGCCCCCTGCCGAAAGGCAGCGATTGCGCCCTGCGCTCCCGCCCCGGCCAGCGGAACGGTCCGCGAGCCGAAGTTAAGCG
>JBBRKX010000761.1:0-2584 GCA_038231675.1 Chthonomonadales bacterium
ATGCGCGTCATAGAAGTCGAGCGCATCTTCTACCTCGACGGCGCCCCACTTGTCCACGCTCCAGACGCGCTGCATGTTCTGACCATGCTTACGCCAGGCCGCAAGAGACGCTTCGCTGGTTTCGTTGTAATCGAAGAGATCGGCGCGACCGTGCCAGGGGATTCCGTTGAGGGTAAAGGTCGGACCGTTCCAGCCCCATTCGCGAAAACCAAATTTAGTTTGCCGCTCGTCCACCACCTTGCCGTCGATCAAGATGCGAGTCACCGCTTGATATTGTTGAGGATCATCGGGCCACCACAGTTTGGGGTCCGCCCAGCCTTCTTGCACCTTCAGCACGGCATTTGCGCCGGCGGGAACCAGAATGGGCTTTGGAGCAAACTTTTTTGCCACCGTGCCGCCCGCGAGAGGGACAATTTCATTGGCGACCTGGACGGTGATATCCTGTGCCGACGGGTTGGTAACCGTTATCTCAAGACCGAGGCTTTTGTTCTTTACGGAAGGCATGGCAAAAACATCGGAAGCATACGCCCGGCCGGCTGCGACAAACGTCGGCAATTTGAGTATGCCGGTCTCATAGTGTCCCCATACGGGGAAATCGAGATTTACCGGTCCAAACTTTCCGATAAAGCTCGTCGTGATGTACTGGAGTCCGCCATCGCTTGCTATGGGCATGGCATAAAAATAATCTTTGATGGCTACGGATATTTCGTTATCCTCGCCTGATTTGACCGCTTTGGTGACGTCACAGTCCCAGACTGCATAGGGATTCTTAGTGGATCCACAATTGACGCCGTTCACGAATACGGTTGCGATCATGTTCAGAGACGGGAAATGCAGATAGAAGGAATGATTCTCCAGTTCATTGGGAACGAATACCCGAGTGCGCATAAGGTATCGGTGGTTGTAGGTCCATTCCGGGATCGCTTTGTTGCGATCTCCAGGCACGGCCACGGCTCGCCAGGAAAGTTCGGCCGGTGGCGGAAGTGCGGAAACGGGATGGTGCGCTTCCTTTACGATCTCTTCGTCCCAGCGCGCAATCTGCCAGTCGCCCTTAAGAGGGAGCGCGGTCTGTTTTGCGGAAGTGGGCGCGGGCATCTGGAATACGTTGGTGGCGGACGCCTTGTCTCGATCCGAGATCCAACTCGTATCCCCTGGTCGGTGACCGTCGTGCGGGTGGAAGGGAGTGGCCGATATACAGAGGGCGTCGGATGCGTACAGAATCTGCTGCAGTTTCCCCTTGGCGTCTTTAACCTTCGGCAGTCGGATCTCCAAGGAGTGGTCGCCCGCGCTTAATGAGGCATACCCCATCTTGACCCATGCGAGCGGATTCCATTCGGCAAGCTCGATCAGGTCCGTGGAACTTGCAGTGGGACTTACGGATCTCCATTCGCCACCGTCCATGCGCCAATCCACCTGTGATCGAACGGCCTCATATCCGATTCGATTCCAAACCTCATATTGCGCCGCCCGTGGAGCGACAAAATTGTAGCTTAGCCTTATCCCATCGGCCGGGACCTCGGCATCCACTTTGTCATCGGTCACCGAGATACGAATCCAGTTCAAATTTGACAGATAGGTAGGATGACCAAAGTTTCCGACGTCGAACTTCGTCTTTGCAGGAACCATTTGTGTTGGGGCTTCGCCTTCGAGCCAGACAACATCCGCAGGCGACTGTGCTTTGGAGGATATCGAACCAGTAAATATGCAGGCGAAGGCTGCAAGCAGAACGGGGAGACGTCTTCGTAGTCTATGAGGCAGGGTGCATGGGTTCATTCTATGGTTTCCTCTTTGATGGGTGACAACCGAGCCGTCGAATAGGTTTACGTGTAAAGCTTTGCGGACAGTATACCAGGTAAAGTTGGACGTGGATGTATAAGTTCCGACATCGGACGCGTCCGTATTTTATTCCTCTGCGGGGCCTTTCCAGACGCTCCCGCCAAAGGTCGTGACGTAGATGTGGTCCCGGTCCGTGGGGTCGAATGCGAGCCGTTGCGCGTTGCTGAATGGCAGACCCGACATAGGCTTCCATGTGTCTCCATTGTCTTTGCTAAGCCAGAGGCCAGCCTTTGGAGCCCCTTCCGTGAGCGTAGCGTACACCCAGCCAGGCCTAAACGGGTTTAGATAGGCTCCAAAATATTCGGGACCCTCGTGGGTTACACGCTTCCACGTAAGCCCACCATCTTTTGTTCGATAGATCCCTCCGCTCTCTTCCCCGTTGGTGTCGCAATTGCTTATGAAGATGGTCTGTTTATCGCGAGGATCGACCGCAAAATCCTTGGGCCAAAGCATCGGCTGCGATTGGTTGACGAGGGCCCAATGTTCGCCCTGGTCCTCCGATCGAAAAAGTCCGACGCCTTCCGAATTGAATTTCCGGTTTTCGCGGAGTGCGGTGATGAGAGCGAACAGCGTTCCATCGGGATGTAGGTAAACCCGGACTGCTCTTTTGTTCACGTCGGAGCCGAGACCGTTGTTTTTTGCGCTCCATGTAACGCCGTTGTCCATGGATTTGTAGACCCCATGCCCGAATACGGCGGCATAGAGGATCCGAGCCGACTGGGGGCTGTGCGGGTCGATGATGATGGAC
>JBBRKX010000762.1:0-2575 GCA_038231675.1 Chthonomonadales bacterium
ACGAATCGGTGGTTGTGATGGTGTCCAGGACCCAGACATCCTTCTCCACCCTCAAGTGCGTCCAAGACTCCGACGCCACCTCCTTCTTCCGGGCCTTCATGGTGCTGACGACGGCGAATGAGAAGGGGAGTAAGACGGTTTCGGTGACTAGGCCGGGGGTAGGGGGAGAGGAATTCTGTGACTGCAGATGGACTCAGCGAGATTCGACTCTGGTTTCGCGAGACACCAGGATTTACTGCGGTGCTCCACGACTATTTCGGCGGGGATGAACCGTTGCGCGTATTGCAGATTCTGCTTGCTCGCGATCCGGAGGCCGGCTCGGTAATGCCGGGCTGCGGCGGCGCGCGGAAACTGCGTTGGCCTGATCCTCGCCGCTCCAAGGGGAAGCGAGGCGGTCTTCGAGTCATATACCTCTACGTTCCTGCCGCGCAAAACATCCTTCTCGTCGACGTGTATAATAAGAACGAGATGGAAGACCTTTCGCCGCAAGATAAGAAGGACATCCGAGCGCTTGCGGATCAGTACCGCCGCGAGGCACATGCAGAGATTGAGAGAAAGCGATGAAGAAGGATAGGCCACCGCTCGCGGAAAGGCTTAAGCAGGGCCTCCAGGACGGAATCGCCGCCGCACGTGGCGAGAGGGACGACCTCGTCGAAACGTGGATTGATCTAAACGAGGCGGACGAGGGAATCCGTAAAAGCGTGCGTAATGCGCGCGAACAGCCGCCAGTTGAAGTCCCGCCATAGAATCGGGGTATCCCCGGCCCCACCCATTGAGCGGAAGACGAATCGGTGGTTGTGATGGTGTCCAGGACCCAGACATCCTTCTCCACCCTCAAGTGCGTCCAAGACTCCGACGCCACGTCCTTCTTCCGGGCCAACATGGTGCTGACGACGGCGAATGAGAAGGGGAGTAAGACGGTTTCGGTGACTGGACCGGGGGTGGGAGGCGGTGTAGCCATACGTGATTGAGGCGGGCCCCTGCGTCGTGCCGGTGATGGCGTCGGGGTTGGAGCCGTCGCCATAGGTGAAAGTGTCCTGACGGACGACGGTGGATGTTCCGAGCAGCATTACGGCGAGGCTAGTCAGGTGGCCGCCGCCGTCAAAGCCGAGCGTGGTATGCGTGCCGGGAAGGGAGCCCGCGGCGGGAGCATCTACAGGAATTCCAATAAGGATGATTTGAAACGAGATAAGAACACGGCTACAGACTGCCAGATATCTGGCAGTCTGTAGAAGTGAACTATGCAGATTCACCCAAACATTGCAGCGCATTGCAGGTCGATGTCCGATGATTCTCAGAAAGAGATATCGTAATGCGATTCAGTCCATAACCTTCAACCGTACTCTCGTTCCGTCCGTGATGTTTCGGATTTGCTTCGCAATTGTAGCTCGAAATCGCATGCCTTCTGCCGCTTCACATTCGTACAAGTTGCTTACAACAAACGAACCGCCCATAACGAATGGTAACTTTGGAACCAAGCGATAACCGAGTTGCAGTGGGCCATGTTGTAATTGCCAATCATGAGCCAAGGAGTGCCCTGTCTCAAAATTGTAATCTTCTAATAACCGGCCGGCCCACTCCTCCAGAGAATCGGAATGATGCTCATTGTCTCCAGTTTCGGGATCAAATCTGTAAACATGATCGCCTTTCAGAGCGAACTGTCCCCCGAAGACATCTTCAGCAAAGAATAATAGGTCTTGTGTGGCGTTACCATACTCGGTACGCCATAGACCTTCAGAATTCCAAGTTGTCAGATCGTACGGTGATGGCGATTGGCCCACAGGAAACACATGCAACGCATTTTCAAATCCATAGAATCCATTGCGTTGCTTAAGTAGTGCCAACAGGTCAAATGTTGAACGAATGGTAAGCAGATTGGTCGCCGCAGAACTGGGCAAATCAGCTCCTAACCTCGGACCCACAATAGAAAGAAGCTTGTCCAAATTATCTGGCATTAATGTTTTCTCCTTGGTCTCCCTTGTTGCATCTATCGTACCTTGATTCTAACGCGGGTCCCATTAGGCAATGACCGAATCTGGTGACCAAACGAAGCACCGGCGCCGCGATTGTCGCTTGGCGTAATGTGTCGTACACTGTCACCCTCTCCACCTTCTCGAACTACGGCGGGTGGATACTCGTCCCGGTCCATACCCTGGATTGCTTGGACTCCCCTCAGCGAGGACCTGCGATTCGCGGCTGCTCCAGCCCGGTCAATGATCCCTTCGAAGGGCTGTCCAGCGGCCTGTGCGTCTCGGATATGAGCGGCGGCCTCAGGAAATCGGCTAGCGTCAATTTCGACTTCTATAATGGGCTGACTTGCAACTGAGCTACCACCGCCAGTTACCGCGCTGACTCCTCCGAACATCAATGCAGCAGTACCTGCATTGGATATAGCGCAGCCTAACCCCGCATCCAGCAGGTCGCCCGCCGATGCCTTCCCACTCTCCCACATGCCATACGTATAGCCGAACGCCTCATCCGCATGGTACAGTCCCACGAACGGAATCATGTTGATGAGGAAGCCTTTGGGGTCGTTGTAGAAACCAACGCCCATACGATAAGCCATGCCCCAGGG
>JBBRKX010000763.1:0-2574 GCA_038231675.1 Chthonomonadales bacterium
GCGCATCGGTTCCACGACTTGAAGGATGAGCGAACAGTCGCGAACGCAGCCACCGGGCAGGCGCTACCACGAAGGCCACTCCGGATTCGATCTGTTTCGGGTTTCCCTCTCCAAATTCCATGCCGCGCGAATCGGGATAGTGAGGCTCTCTGTCCTCGCTGAATCAGCGACGGCCTGTTAGGCGCGAATTGCCGGGCAGGGCCAGTGTGAACGACGAAAGGAGCCATTGGCACATGGCGAAACGTATCTATGTGGGCGGACTGCCCTACTCGGCAACTGAAGAAGATCTGGAAAACCTCTTCTCTGCATCCGGAACGGTGAAGGAAGCCACCGTCGTTACCGACCGGTACACAGGGCAGGCCAAAGGATTTGGCTTTGTGGAGATGGACAACGATGCCGACGCCGACGCGGCGATCAACGCGCTGAACGGTACCCAGATGGGTGGCCGAACTCTCACCGTAAATGAAGCGAAGCCACGCGAAGAGCGTCCTCGTGGCGGGGGGGGAGGCGGCTATGGTGGCGGCGGGGGCGGCGGCAACCGTGGTGGCGGCGGAGGCGGCTACGGCGGAGATCGTGGCGGTGGCGGCGGTGGTCGCGGCTATGGCGGCGGTGGAGGTGGCGGCGGAGACCGCTGGTAATCGCATGTCCTGACTAACGTTTAAATCGAGACGATTCTTGTGGAGGCGTTCATCCCAGCGATGCATGCCTCCCTTTCCTTTGCACGGTGACAGGAAGCGTGGCGACGTTGTGCCCGACCCGGTCAATCGGAAAGGGTGAAGTGGGCAATTTCCGGCTTACACCGAAATCGAAAGGGAAGGCCGACTTTCCCGATGCCGCGATTTACGTACAGACGAACTTTTCCCACCGTGAACCAGCCGTCCCGATAATGTTTTGCCCCGATCCTACGCACTTCTCGATCCGTCAACACCGGCACACAAATCTGACCGCCGTGCGTATGCCCGCTGAACGCTATACACTCTTTGTCGGCGAGCGCCTCGACATAGGCGGGGTTATGCACCATGGCGAGCACAGGATCCTCCGCGCCGATGCCGGCGAATGCCCGGACGATGTCCGGTTTTCCGTGCCGATCATCGTCCAATCCAACAACGAACAGGCGCTCTTTCACGCACACGCTCCTATTGATCAACACATGGATGCCGCGGTGGGTGAGCGCTCGCTCCACCGCGCGCGCGTCCGCAGAGTAGTCGTGGTTCCCCAGTGAGGCGAAAACGCCATGCCGCGCATGCAGATGCGACACGATCTGGGCGCATGGCTCGATATCCGTCGGATTGTTGGTGACGAAATCGCCCGTAATAAGAATGACATCCGGATTCGCGGCGTTCGTCATGGCGACCGCGCGGTTCAAAAGGCGATCTTGCGTAAACAGACTCCGATGAAGATCCGAAATTTGTACGATTCGGAAGCCTTGAAGCGAAGAAGCAAGGTTTTGTATTCTGAGAATATGGTGTGTCTCCTTGATCATTGGCTCTGCCCCGATGAAAGAGCCTTCTGTGCCTCCAATGCATCGTTCTGCCTGTCCGTGTCGATGCCATGCTGCTCCGTCACTATCTGATTCCATTCCGGACCGGAGGGGTTTCCTCCCTGTTTCAGCGCGAACTGCAACCGTGTCAGGAGAGTCGAATAGAGGTCTCCAAGCGCCAGGAGCTTCTGCGGGCTTCTAAAATTTATGTTCATATCCGACTGCCGCGTCCGCCAATACTCTCTCAACAGGCGGACTGCCTCCCGATACTCCTGTGCGGCGCCATGCCAGTCCCTTACGGCGAACGCGATATCTCCCAATCCTGCGTGTCCGAAGGCGAATTCCGTTTCGACGATCTCCGGCATCGCCCTGACCTGCCCGTAGGGAGTATGTTCGAGTTTGACAAGCTCGCGGTAGAGCCGGGACGCCTCCTCCAGTCTGACCGGGTCGGTGGGCGCGGGTGCATTCGAGAGGGCGCTCTCACCGGAATGCGGAGCGCTCGAAAGAGAGACACCCGCGTGCCCGGCAAGGGTATCGGCGAGCGTGCGCATGCTTTGAACGTTGCGCGGCTCGACCTCTCGTTCGTGCCGAAATGCTTCTTCCGCCTGATTAAGATCCCCGTGGCGCAGGAAGAAGCTTCCCAGGCGATACAGAGTTTTACCAATCGGGGCGATCCGCGCAGCCGTGCGAAGATCATCGCCCGCTTGCTGGAAACGGCCCAGGCGCTCTTCCGCCCCGGCGCGGGCCAGGCGCGGTTCCGGGTCCAGCGGACTCAGCAGAACCGCAGAAGAGAAAAACGCGGCTGCATCCTCGATCCGCCCCTCCTGAAGCGCCGAATCTCCCAGGGCGATGTTCACGCGCGTCGCCCCGAGCGCCAGCCCAGCCACGCCCACCAGAGCTACGATCACGGTCCCCAAGACTTTTATTTCCAGGCCGAGTGCCCGCGGAATTTGAGTCGCGAGCGGCGCGATATCTCGGGCGAGCCCGACCGCGAGGGCGATGAGCGCGGCAAATGTGACAAGTGTGGCGCCCACATACCAATCCGAGTCGAAGAGGTTATGCAGCAGTGAGGCAAGGATCGATGTCAGCAGGCC
>JBBRKX010000764.1:0-2554 GCA_038231675.1 Chthonomonadales bacterium
CTTCCTCGACAGGAGATCGCGATAATCCGTTGTCGCAAACTCGAAACCGGCCTGATCGATGGCTTTCCGGCCGCTGGCTTCCGTCGCCGTGCAGACCCCGATCAATCGCGTCCGGGCCGGCAGGGGATCATAAAGTAAAGGAAGCGAGCGGTGCGCATGGCTGTGCACTTTCCCTATAAAGCCATATCCGACCATTCCTACACCCAGCGTATCCATGCCAACCTCTTTTTCTCTGCCCACGCGCTCCATGCGCATCTATACGGTTCGACCTGTCTCCCTATTGGTCGTGATCTCGCTCCGTTCCTGCGTTCAAATGCGCATACGAACGAATGCTTGACACATGGAACACAATTCACTATCCTTACAACATCTTGCATGCAAATTGCTCCCCCCTGAAAGGCGGCCCACAAAATTGATTCCTTATCTCGTCCACATGACTCTGGCTGTCGCTGCGGTCATCGCCGGAGCAAACGGCGCATTCGCCGAAAACAACAGCAGTCGGGCGCCCCAATTGCCGCCAACCGACCTGCGTGCAAAGTCCGCCCCAGACACCCTGGATACCCTGCGATCCTTTCCAAAAATCAACAGCCTCGCCGAATGGAAAGCGCGACGTGCCGCCATTCGTAAGCAGATCCTCATTTCCTGCGGTCTCTACCCGCTCCCGCCTCGCACTCCCCTCAACGCACATGTTTTCGATAAAACGGTCCACGACGGTTACACAATCGAGAAGGCCTATTTTGAAACCTATCCCGGCTTTTATCTGGCCGGAAACCTGTATCGTCCCTTAGGTGAAAAAGGGCATGCCGCCGCGAAACATCCGGGCATTCTCGTGGCGCACGGTCACTGGGAGGCCGGACGCTTTGCCGATGGGCCCGACGGATCGATCCCCGCTCGAGCCATCACCTTCGCCCGCATGGGATGCATCGCCTTCACCTACGATATGGTCGGTTACAACGATACACGGCAGATTCCCACGCATCGGACCTTCGCGAACGATCGCGAGCACTGGCTCTGGGGCATCTCCCTGATGGGACTGCAAACCTGGAATAGCGTCCGAGCGCTGGACTTCCTGGAAAGTCTGTCGGATGTCGATCCAACGCGACTCGCCATCACGGGGGAATCCGGCGGCGGAACGCAAACCATGATGCTGGGCGCGATCGATGACCGCCTCGCGGCCGTCGCGCCGTGCGTGATGGTGTCTCACAGTATGCAGGGCGGCTGTCTGTGCGAAAATGCGCCGGGACTGCGAGTCGACTATTCCAACATGGAAATCGCCGCATCCGCCGCGCCGCGCCCGCAAATGATGGTGGCGGCGACCGGCGATTGGACCCGCACGATGATGACTGTCGAAGGTCCCGCGGTCAAAAGCGTTTATGAACTTTATGGCAAGCCGGACAACTGCCGCTACGCCATCTTTCCGTTCCCACACAACATCAACAAGACCAGCCGTGAAGCCGTCGACGCCTTTTTCGATCACTACTTGCTGCACCATCCGGACCATAAGGAATTTACGGAGCCGGCGTACCAGATGGAGACGGTCGCTTCCCTCCAGGTGTTTCCCGAGGGAACCGCATTGCCGGCCGGCGCAAAAGATGCGGACGCGCTTACCCACTACCTGATGGAGTTGGGACAGTCGGAACTGGAGCGCCGCAAGCCGCATGATAAGCACAGCCTTGCTCAGTTCAAAGAGGTTTATCACGACGCATGGGCGCATACCCTGGCGATCGAACCCGCTCCGGCGCTTCTCATCGTTGAAGCGGAAGCCCCGGTGGAAGCAGCGGGCTGCCACATCACACCGTTGCACCTGGGACGTGAGGGCCGCGGGGACAATATCCCGTGTCTGCTCCTCACGCCCGAAAAACAGAAGACAAATTTCACCGTCATCGTCGCCCACCCGGGGGGCATTGCATCGCTCTACGACCCGGCAACCCATACACCACGCGGCATCGCTCGAGAATTGATTAGCAGCGGCGTTTCCGTTTTGCTGTTGGATGCCTTTCTTACAGGGGAACGAGCCGATCCGGCGGCGGAAGCGGCCCGAAAGCCATTCGACGATTTCTTCACCACCTATAATCGAACGGATCTACAGGAACGCGTGCAGGATTTACTCACCGCCTGCGCGTATCTACGTCTGCTCGGCAAAGAACGTAAAGTTGGCATTCTTGGGATGCAGGAGGCGGGACTATGGGCTCTGCTGGCCGCTCCCGGGGCGGACGCGGTGGCCGCCGACTGTCTTGGACTGGATCTCGCGGACGACCGAACACTCGTAACAGATGCGCTCTTTACGCCAGGTCTCCGGCGTTTCGGTGATTTCAAGACCGCTGCGGTACTCGCCGTACCCCATCCGCTGTTCCTGCACAACACAGGCGCAAGCACCGCACCGTCCCATTGGATTGCCGACGTCTACCAATCGGTCGGCAGTTCTTCCGCATTGAAAACGTCGCGCGTTTCCGCGCAAGAGGCGGAACTCGTGAACTGGATGGCGTCTGCGGTAAATGGGCATCCGCATCGCTGAATGAAACGAGCTGAATGAAACGAGCTGAATGAAACGAGC
>JBBRKX010000765.1:0-2540 GCA_038231675.1 Chthonomonadales bacterium
AACCGCGCGTCGGGCTGATCGGGACCGGATGGTACGGGAAAGTCGACCTCCTGCGACTGATACAGGTCGCTCCGGTGAACGTGGTTTCGCTATGCGATGTCGACTCGCGCATGCTGGCTCAGGCCGCCGATCTCATCGCTCAGCGCCAGGCTTCTCATAAGAAGCCGCGCGTGTATTCCGATTACCGCGCCATGCTCAAGGAAAAGGATCTGGATATCGTTCTGATCGGCACGCCGGATCACTGGCATGCGCTTACGATGATCGCGGCCGTGGAAGCCGGCGCCGATGTCTATTGTCAGAAGCCGATCAGCGTGGATGTGATGGAAGGACGCGCGATGCTCGCCGCCGCGCGCAAGCACAATCGTGTCGTGCAGATCGGCACGCAGCGCCGCAGCACGCCCCACATCGTGGAAGCGCGCAATATCGTTCGAGAAGGCAAACTCGGTAAAATCGGACTTGTCGAGACCTACTGCTACTATCATATGCGGGCGAGCGGGCATCCTGCTGACATGCCCCCGCCGGACTATCTGGACTGGGAGATGTGGACCGGCCCGGCTCCCATGCGTCCCTACAACCCGATCGTGCATCCACGCGGATGGCGGGCGTTCATGGAATACGGGAATGGGATCGTCGGAGACATGGCGGTGCATATGGTCGATATGGTGCGCTGGATGATGGGGCTTGGATGGCCGAGGACGATCTCTTCCACAGGTGGGATCCTGATGGATAAAACCAGCATCGCCAATATTACGGACACTCAGACGGCCACCTTCGACTTCGGCGAAACACAGGTGCTCTGGCAGCACCGTACGTGGGGCGAGGCGAACGACCCGCAATATCCCTGGGGAGCGACCCTTTATGGCGATAAGGGAACGCTCAAGGTAAGCGTCATGTCATACGATTTTATGCCCGCGAACGGACCGAGAGTTCACAAAGACGTCACGTACGAACTGGAACAGTATCCCGAAGACAAAACGGAGCCGGATCTCGAGCGCCATGTGGCCCCCGCAGTTCGCCACCATATGCAGGACTTCCTGCATGCCATCGTCACGCGAGGGCGCCCTGTGGCGGATATCGAGGATGGCTATATTTCGACGGCATCCTGCATCATGGCGAACCTTTCCATGCAACTCGGCCGGCCTCTCACATGGGACTCCACAAAGCAGGCGATCGTGAAGGACGATGAGGCGAACCGTCTGCTACGACGCGCCTACCGCCATCCCTGGACGCATCCTGAAGTCGCGGCGGGATAAACAGGAGATTCATTGTGTGGAAAGACCGTGCTCCCGCCGAGTATCAATGCCGGGACTCTTGTTTTTGTGTGCATGAAACGGGGTGCGACTCAAGCGCGTAGATGAAAAGTAGAAAGACAGAGATGCGGCGCGGACGTGGGGGAGCAATGGTATCTTGAAAGCGATGGCCTACCTCGGACTTGGCTCCAGCCTTGGGGATCGTCGAAAGAACCTGGAAACGGCGTTGGATCGGATTGTGGCGTCCGGGAACGAAATCGCATTGCTGCGCACTTCTTCCTTTTACGAGTCGCCGCACATGGGGCTTGCGCCTGGCGACGACACGCGATTCCCGGCGCATTTGAACTGCGTTGCGGAAATCGCGACTTCGCTGACGCCGGAAAAACTTTTAGATCGTGTACACCATGTGGAGCAGGCAGGCGGAAGGCGCCGGGACGTGCGCTGGGGACCTCGAACCATCGACATCGACATCCTCCTTTTTGCCGACCGGACGATCGAATTACCGAGCCTGATCGTTCCTCATCCTGGTATCGCGGGCAGGGCTTTTGTACTGTTGCCGTTGTTCGAGCTCTCCCCAAAACTCTGCTTGCCGGACGGCCAGGCGATTGCCGACCTGATGCTTGTAGAGAAGGTTCGCTCACAACAGATCCATATCGCTCAATAAGCGGGGAACCGATGAATTTCTTCTATGAGGCGGTTGATCCGGCGGGGAAAACCGTGGTGGGCAAGATGGAAGCCACCACGGATGCGGACGTGACCAGGAAATTGATTCAACTTGGTTTCCGTCCGCAAACCGTTGTCGCCAACCCCACGCCATCCAGCGCGCCCCGGGCGGACGCTACGCCCGCCAGAACGTCCCCTGTGTCACCCGGCCCGCCGGTCAGCCGTTCAGCGCCGCTCTCACCCGCGAGAAGTCCACTCAGCACGGGAAATAACGCCTCTTCGCTCCACATCGCCCATCCGCAAGGGAACCTCGCGGCTACGGGGCAGTCGTCGCAGACCGGAAATATTATTATGGCCGGTAATGCCGCTCGCGTTGCGGCGAAAACCGGGGCGCAGAAAGCGAAACCGGCATCCGTGGCGCCTGCGGAGCCGGAACATTCGAAATTAGGCGGGGTGACGCCCAAGAACATGCTGTTGTTTTTTCAGCAGCTCGCCTCCCTGGTCAAGAGCGGTATCACGATCTACGGGGCGCTCGAAAATCTTTCCGCCCGCACCGCCAATCCACGCCTCGCGCAAACGGCGCGCGAAATGGCCGAACGCGCTCATTCCGGCGGAAGCATCGCCGAC
>JBBRKX010000766.1:0-2520 GCA_038231675.1 Chthonomonadales bacterium
GGCCGCGCAGTAGGCGTAGTCGTAGCGCGTGCCCTTCTCGTCCAGCGTGTAGGCGAGGTTATTGCCGCTGTAGACGGCCTGCGAGTTGGTTCCGTCGGGGTTGGTGACCCGAATCAGACGCTGGGCGGTGTCGTAGAGGAATCCGGTCGTATTCTTTATGTTAGCGTTGCCGTGGACAGGATAGGTGGAGAGGGCGGTGAGGTCTCCGAGCGCGTCGTAGGAATCGAAGGTGACGACGTCGCCGTTTCCGTCTGCGGCGGTGAGCGGGTAGCCGAGCGTGGGCGAGCCTGCGAACTCATCGTAGGCGATGCTGCTCGTTCCCGTCGGGGAGCCTGCGGGCGCGGA
The DNA here is from genome assembly GCA_038231675.1 of Chthonomonadales bacterium. Lineage (GTDB taxonomy): Bacteria > Armatimonadota > Chthonomonadetes > Chthonomonadales > Chthonomonadaceae > JBBRKX01. Next base: position 346 of record JBBRKX010000766.1, read on the forward strand.
GGCGCTGAGAAGCTGGCCGAACACGTTGTGGGCGGCGACCCAGGTGAGGCCCAATTCGTCCGTAATCGCGGTGGGCACGTGCGGCTGATTGTTGTCGGCATAGGTGAGCGCTATGCCGTGGCCGAGCGGGTCGAGCGTGCTGAAGAGGTCCGCGCCGCCCGGTCCGGCATAGGTGGCGGACCAGGTGGCCCCGCCGCTTGTAACGCTTGTGGGGATGCCGTTGCTGTAGGTCGCGCTGACGGAGGTGGTTCCGTCCGACGCGCCGGTCATGTTATGGTTGCCGTCCCAGGTGAAGTGGTAGACGGTGGGGCTGGATGCGCCCGTCAGGATGGGCGTGGTGACGGCCACGAGGTCGCCATTGCCCGAGAAGTCGTAGCGGAAGACGCCGCCCTTGGCGTTGGTGCGGTACACGCTCTGGGCCACGCCCGCGGAGGGCAGCATTCCCCAGTTGATGCGGGTCATGGGGCCGTTTGCGTTGGAGGCGTTTCCGAGCATGACCTGCGAGTTGCAGTCTTTTGAAGGCCACGGCGTGTAGGCGAGAGTGACGGCGGTGGCGGGGTTATTGTCCTGGGTGACGCTGGTAAGCGAGCCGCCCGTATAGTTGAACTGCGAGGAGCGGACGGACGCCATGCCGTTCATAACCGAGATGCCGGAAAGCATGGTGCCGGAGTAGGTGAGGTTGGTGGCGACGGTGCCGTTCTCCAGGACCTGCGAAATGAGGCCGGAGAGAATTGATAGAATCCGCAGAATCAAGGGAATTGACAGAATCATGTATATGACTTACGATAATATCTGGAAACTTGCTCTGGAGAGGCGAATCGGATACAATGGAGTTTGTTGAAATGACGTCATTTGCCGAGACGCGGAACGACTATTTTGGCGATGACGATTCTTACCGGATGTTGCAAAGTTTTCTGCTCGCGGCGCCAACCGCTGGTCCGGCCATTCCCGGCTGCAAGGGGCTGCGGAAGATTCGATGGTCTGATCTTCGCCGTGGAAAAGGGAAACGCGGGGGAATCCGAGTAGTCTATCTCTACATTCCTGACCTCGAAACCATACTCTTTGTTGACGTGTATGGCAAGGGTGAATCCGATGATCTCACCAGCGAAGACAAAAGAGAGCTTGCGAACATAGCCGATCAGATTCGGGAAACATTGCGCCAGAGAAGGAAACAACCGTGAGCAAAAAGACTATTTCGACTACTTCAACTCCTTCATCGGCTTCAACCAAGACATCTTCAGCACGGCAGAATCGTCCGCCGCTCGGTGAGCGACTTCGCGCGGGTATGTTGGAGGCCTTGGAGTGGGCGCGTGATGAAAAGGCGCTGATCGTTACCATAGTTGAAGAGGGTGAAGTCATTCAGGAAGGCAAACTCCTTCATTCTGAAGTGCATCGGAAGCCTGCCACTACGTGATCGATACTTCTAGCCACATTCGGCTGCACACGAAGATGAATCGCATGATATTTCCATTTGCGATTCGAATCAATTTTCCTCCCTCGTCTGCTTGATTCGATTCGTATTTGAATCGCGTCCGATTCGCTTCCGCTTCGCGTCTGGTTGTCAAAGTCCGTGGAATCACGCTTGCGTACTGCTCCTGATGGAGACTTTTTCAGCTTGCGGCCCCTTTATCGCTTTGAGCGCGAACGCCTTACCGGGTTGCCGAGAGCGACAGATATTTGTTGAACCACAGAGGCACCGAGACACAGAGGGTGCACAGAGATTCTGTTGACTCAATTATCGCTGGAAGAAGCGGTGTGCGAGGATGTGGCTGAGCCTCTCTCCAGGACTCGATTCGCCGTGCCGCTTTTCTCTCTTAGGCCGCTGACGAGAGATTGCATCGTCGCCTTAGGGACCGCAGCCCCCTGCCCGATTACGGGCGTCTGCTGCCTTACCGGTGACCTCGCCAAGGGACGCAGGACGAATCCTAAAGAGCGTCTTTCACTCCCATTGGGAGCGCTTGGCGGACCACAAGACTCTCTTATGAGAGAGCCAACCTGCGTGGGCGTTACGGCGGTTCGATTGCGGAATGCGGATTATTCCGCAGTATAACATCCGCAATTGCCTGCCTTGCCCTTGAGCCGGCGCGGACCGGCTGTGTGCGACCTGTGTCGCAGTAATTACCCCCGAATCGTTCAGAATCGTGTAGCTGTTTGTCTGCTACTCTTATCAGACGA
>JBBRKX010000767.1:0-2517 GCA_038231675.1 Chthonomonadales bacterium
CGCAAATCTGCATGATGGCCAGGTCGTCTCCCGTATCGTGCCGACACTCAGGCCCGGCGCGGGCGTGGTCACATCGCGCGGCGACGTCCACTATGTCGCGACGGAATGGGGCATCGTCAACCTGCACGGCAAAAGCATCCGGGAACGCGCGGTGGCCCTCATCGGCATTGCCCACCCCGATTTTCGGGGTGAATTGCTGGAGGCGGCTAAAAGCCGGCGCCTGGTTCTGCCGTCACAGGGTATTCCCGAACACAAATCGGAACGATCGATGTCAGACACCGTTATGTGCGTTCCAAACCCCTCTCCGCGGATTCCGATGGAGGGATCCCATTCGGAAGGTCTCGGCACAATCCGTCATATAGCGGATGTTTCTTTCGCCCCACTGCCCTATAATGGATCTATTGCAAGTAAGGAGGCAAAGCCGCAATGAGCGTGGGGGGAGAGGGAAAACAGATCCACTGCGATGGAGAAGGGTGCCATGCGGTCACTTCGCTTCCCGTAGCACTACGGCCCGTGTTGCTTCCTCTGGACCATAAGCTGCCTACTGCGGAGGGCTGGCTGTTTATCAACGTCAATGGCGTGAGCCGGCACTTCTGTCCGCTCTGCGCTCCAAAACAGCTGGACCTTATCGCTTGCGCCACCTGCCTGGAAAAGCCACTGCCGCATACAACCGTGATGAAGTAGACAGGAGCGAACCGTCATGTTGACAATTGCACAAACAGACATCCTCGTTAAAGAGCCCCGGGAAGGTGAACTCTATCTCGCCGGGGAGTGCGTCCCGCCAGGCGTCTACCGGCAAGTGGAAACGCACCGTGACATCGTCCTCGATAGAGAAGGCTGCCTGCCCGCCAGTCTGGATGGCAGGGTCGCCTGTTATGAACTGGCTCCCCTGCGTTGGAAACACATTCGAAAACGGCCTTCGGCTTGAAGGGATAAGACGAGGGGCCGATATTTTCGCATCTGTGAGTCACCATGCTTCTCCCAGTATTTTGACCGAGCCATCGGTTAAAACACCTCATCGGAAACTGCGTCTCACCATACTTCCACCTCGGATTTTCCCCGTGCGCTCCCCCATATGTTTATGACTGTTTATGACGCGGCGTGAAATACCTGGGCGCCAATACACCGTTTTGGTCGTTTTACCGTATAATGGTAGATACGGCCCTATATCAAAATGTATACAAGAGACCGCGAAATCTTCCATGGCTTATTAAACCTTTAAAAGTTGAACCAGTAAAACTCTGCGCTTATTAATGGTATAGAATGAGATCGCGCATACTGCTGTAATGTCTGGCAATGTCCAGAAAGTGTAGATCTGCTATGGATGGCAAGATGGAACTCGACGAAACCAGGCAGCAAACGAATACCCTGCAACGGCCGGTCAAAGCGGTCGGAAAAAGCGATAAGTGGCTGTTTACCGCGTTGCGCAGCGTCGGGGATGCCGTGATCGCCACGGACCCCGACGGGTTCGTTGTTTTTATGAACCCGGTCGCCGTCGCCCTGACGGGATGGAGCGCCGAAGATGCCGAGAGTAAAGACTGTCGGGAAGTGTTTCGCATTGTGAACGAAACGACCCGTCAGGAAACCGAAAGCCCTGTTACCAAGGTGATGCGCGATGGCGTCATTTCCGGACTGGCCAACCACACCATTTTGATTGCCAGAGACGGCAAGGAATATAGCATCGACGACAGCGGTTCTCCGATCCACGATGACGAAGGCACGTTGATGGGGATCGTACTGATTTTTCGCGACGTTTCCGACCGTCGTAAGTCCGAAATCGTCCTTCAGGAACAAAAGCAGATCCTGCAAACTCTCTTTGACCACATCCCCATTATCGTGACGTTCATGGATGAGAATGCACATCTCAAGTGGGTCAACCGCGAATGGATGCGTGTGATCGGGTGGTCACTGGAAGAAATGCTTGTTCCCGACCGCCTTAGGGAGTTCCATGCGCGCTTACCCCAGGATCCGGACGCCACCCCGCTTTCGGTTCAACTTGCCTCTACCGGATGGCGCGAAGCCCGGCTTACGGTGAGGGATGGCCGCCTTCTGGACCTTTCCTGGGCCATGGTCCGGCTTTCCGATGGGACGAGCATCGGGATCGGGCAGGACATCACTCAGAGTAAAACCCTCGAGGCAGGGAAGCAGCAGCGCCTGACTACCATGGCGGCGCGAATGACTTCCATGGAGGCGCGCAACCTGCGGCTCGAGCAGGCGATGAAGGAGACGGATCATCGGGTGAAGAACAGCCTGCAAACGGTTTCCGCCCTGCTGGATATTCAGTTGATGGACCATGCGGATGTGGTTCCCGTGAAGGAACTCACGCACGTACAGACGCACATTATCACGTTAGCGTCCATCCATGAATTGCTGGTCCAGGGCGTGAAATCGGAACAGCCCGCTACGCTTCTCTCGACAAAGGCGGCGCTTCAAAAACTGCTGCCTATGCTGCAAAAGCTGGTCGGCAAACAGCGCATTCAGTGGAATGTGGTGGATCTACGTCTCCCCGCCAAACAG
>JBBRKX010000768.1:0-2497 GCA_038231675.1 Chthonomonadales bacterium
AGGCGACGGGTATACTCTGGAAAGCTTCGAAGCGCAGGGAACCAGTTTGAATGGAGTGGCGGTGTCGCTGCATCGTCCCGTCCCCTTGAAAGATGGAGATAAAATCGGTCTGGGCAATCTTACACTTCGGTTCGAAACGACTGCCTGACCGGCTCTCGCTTCGAACGGACATGAGACGAGTAGATCAGAGGATGCGACCGTGAACGTCTTTTTGGGATTGCTGCGGTATGTGCTCCTGGGCATTTTCGCACTGTTTCTCTTTTTATTGATCAATTTGATTCGGCGGGATCTAGAATAGCCCGCGCATTTCGAACCTTCGATTTTCTTCTTTCAAAGCGGATTTTATGACGATCGCAATCTTGGATGTGGGATTCAAAACCGATATCGGCCGGAAACGCAGCAGCAATCAAGACAGCTACGCCGTGCTCCGCCGTCCCGAGTTAGACAACCTGCTCGACGGCCTGATCGTGGTGGCGGACGGAATGGGCGGCGTGGGCGGCGGCGAAATCGCTTCCGGTATCGTCGCGCAGACGATGCCTGCGGCGACGCGCGATCTTTTGTCCGAGTGGACCACCCATGGGGAGGCGATCGATGCCGGGCATCTGCTTCGGGAAGTGATGGGGCAGGCAAACAAAAACGTGATCGCGCGGCAGGAAACCCAGCCGGGGCTGCGCGGCATGGGAACCACCTGCGTTGCGGGCGTCCTCTTAAACGGTGTGATGACGATTGGAAACGTGGGCGATAGCAGGGCGTACCTGATGCGCAAGGGACATCTCCTACAAGTCACGGAAGATCATTCGGAAGTGTGGGCTCAGGTAAAAGCGGGCAACATGACCCGCGAGCAAGCCAGGACCAACCGATACCGCAACGTGATTACCCAGGCCATCGGCATTCAGGGCGAGATCTCGCCCGACATCGATGTCGTACGCCTTGAAGAGGGCGACAGCATTCTCTTCTGTTCCGATGGACTCTCCACGGAACTGACCGACAACGAGATCGCCGCCGTACTTGCATCCGAGCCGGACGCTCAAGAGGCGTGCGATTCATTGGTCCGTATGGCCCTGAAAAATGGCGGATCCGACAATGTCACGGTCGCCGTGCTTCGATACGGCGCTTTTGCGCCTTATCCCCCCTCGATTGAGGAAGAGGAAGAGCCAGCCCATTACGAGAGAGCGCCCCGGGATCGCCAGGAGGAGGATACCTGGGAGGAAGCCCCATCCTGGCCGAAACCCGTGCGCGAGAAAACGCGTCGAAGCGGCGTCAGTCCGTGGCTGCCCGCGATCCTTGCGATTATTGCGATCGCGGAAGGCATTGGCCTGATAGGGTTGTGGCGAGAAAAGCAACACAGAGAGGCCGTTCGTCCACCGCCGCCGATCCCGCCACGAACCGCGTTTGCTCTTTTCTATGGCAAACCGAAATTACTGCTGCCGCAGGCGCTCCTGGACAACTACTTGCTCGTCGAGCCTGGGGGCACGCTGATCGTGGTGGAGCCGGACCGCACGGTTCTACGTGTAAGTATCGGTGGAAGGGCCGCGCCGTTGCCCCTCTCCCTTCCCGTATCTGCCGTGGCGGGCGCGGGGACCAGCCCGAAGATCAAACCGATCTATATGACGGAGGATGCGAGCGGAAATCGTTATCAGACCAATTCGTCGACGAAAGCGATCGATAAGTTCAATCTGGCGGGAACCAGAATCATGGAGAATATTGGAAAGGGCGCCCTGTCCGCCCCGGCCAGCATCGGTGTCGACACATCCGGAAATCTTTATGTGATCGATAATCATCATCTCAAACAGATCCCGGCCAGCGTGAATGCGGACAGCGAGCCGCCCGCGCCTATTCCGGTCCATCCGACCGAACAAAACAACCCTTAACCAACCGCTTATGCCACTTGGAACACTCGGAAAATATGAAAGACTGGATGTCCTCGGCCATGGGGTTTCGGGGATCGTTTATCTTGCCAAAGACACCCTGCTGAACAAGCAGGTTGCATTGAAAGAGGTGGACGTGCAGGCGGGCGACATGCGCCGGTTTCTCGAGGAAGCGCGCGTCATGGATCGTCTTCGCCATCCGAACATCGTTCGAGTCAATGGTGTCGATCGTATCGAAGGTAAAATCGTCATCGACATGGAGTATGTCCGGGGACAAAACCTTCAGGACATGCTCCGTGTGGAAGGCCTTCTCCCCCTGGACCGAGCCCTGCATATCGCCGAGCAGACGCTGGACGCCCTGGAGTTTGCGCATGGAATGCAGACGGTCCATCGCGACATCAAGCCGGCTAATATCCTGATCGATCGCGAGGGAGACGTCAAACTGGTCGACTTCGGACTGGCGGAAATCCTTGCCACCAACGCCTATGCGGGCGGGGCCGGCACGTACGCTTACATGGCGCCGGAGGACTTTGCCGAAGAAGATCGATCGGACCATCAGTCCGACATATGGGCCGTGGGTGTCACCCTATTCGAGATGCTGACCGGACACCGCCCGTTCCAGGCCGTCA
>JBBRKX010000769.1:0-2494 GCA_038231675.1 Chthonomonadales bacterium
ATTGGGAGATCGGCAACGAAGTCTTCGGCAGTTGGGAATACGATACGCACGCCCAGGCCCATGATCCCTATACCTATGCGATTCTCGTCAAACAGTACGCTACCCTGATGAAGGCCGCAGACCCAACGATAAAGATTGGTGTCGTGGTGACTCCAGGCGAAGACTCGTATGCCAACAACTCCAGCCACCCGGCGACCAACCCGCGCACCGGAGCGGTCCACATTGGATGGACCGCCGTGTTGTTAAGCACCCTCCACGCGCTCGGCGTGACGCCGGATTTCGTGATCCATCATCGCTACGAACAGGGACCGGGAAATGAAAGCGACGCTTATCTCCTGCAATCCGCGAAAACCTGGAAAGACGACGCGGCCGACCTGCGCCTGCAACTGAACGACTATCTCGGAAGCCAGGCAGCGGGCATCGAGCTTGTCTGCACCGAAAACAACTCCGTCTCGTATAACCCGGGCAAACAGACCACCAGTCTTGTGAACGGGCTTTACGTGGCGGACAGCGTCGGCAACTTGCTCCAAACGGAGTTCAACGGCCTTACCTGGTGGAACCTTCGGAACGGACAGGATGGCAGCCACAACAACGATGCGTCGCTTTATGGATGGCGACAGTACGGCGATTACGGCATCACCTCGGGAAATGACCTTTACCCGACGTACTACATCGATAAGCTGCTGTCTCGCTTCACCCGTGGCGGAGACACCGTGATTTCCGCTTCGAGCGACTACGATCTGCTCTCGGCTTACGCCGTTAAGCGCGCCGATGGCAGTCTTGCTCTTCTCGTCATCAACAAGAATCCGAACTTCGCGATCCCGGCGTCCTTTACGATCGCTGGATTTGGGCCGGCTTCGACCATGACGATCAGTATGTACGGCAAAGCGCAGGATGAGGCGGCGCGCACGGGAACAGGCTCCGTGGATCTCTCGACTCAGTCATTTGGTAATGTCGGGAGCACATTTTCCGGCACGTTCCCAAGCTATTCGGCAACGGTGATATCGCTCGTGCCTCCGAAACCTGCCGCGATTTTGCCGAAACCCATCGTGGTTGTGCCCAAACCCGTTGTGCTTATCCCCGTTGCCGATGCGTTTGTTCAGGATGGACGCGGATCTATGCTGAACTTCGGATCGCTGCCGTATCTGCTGGTGCGCACCAACACGGTAAGCAGAAGTCAGGGGCTCGATCGCACCTCCTATCTAAAGTTCGACCTTACCGGCGTAACAAGCGCTCCCAGTTCGGCAGCTCTGACCCTGACTATCCAGCAGGCGCTCACCTTGGGCATCAGGACCCCGTCATTGAAGCTCTATCAAATCTCAGATTCCAGTTGGACGGAAACAGGGATCAAATATAACAATGCGCCCGGGATCCAGCATGGCGCTTTCGCTAGCTCCGGCGTCCTGGTAGGCTCGATTGGCGTCAACGGAAAATCGGGCGTGGTTTCCTTCGACCTGACCGCTTTCGTGGCGGCGCACCGGGGCCAGGTGGTGACACTACAACTGATGGCGGATGCGTCCGACGGCGCTTTCTTCACACTCTGCAGCAAAGAGTCCCCGACCGGTCAGCCTTATCTGAAGATGATTCCGTAGCCTGAAACCTGGATTGCCTTCCGCTATCCTCGGCGGAAGGCAATCCAGAGATATCTTTCCAGGAAGTGCATTCTCCACTGCCGAACTTCCCTCTTCAACATCTATCGCTCACCACCCCCTGCCGCTATTCGTTAGATCCCGATGCCCGAATTGCACGCACACCCTAATTAAATTCCCCTGCCTGCCAATAATACGGTTCAATCTCGAACCGATAACGTGGGTTACGCAGCAAAGGTCCGATCAGATCTGTCCATTTCATGGTCTGTTCGATTTCCCGGAATAGATGGACTCATTCCACATTCTTTCACAATGTGTTGACGCCTTTCCCTGCGTGTAACTTCCAATCGGCTCGTGTCACAACCTGGCTTCTGCCGGCGCACACCGCATGAGAAGCCATATCGCAACGCAGAAGGGTCATCACTATGGCGTGGCTTGTCAACCTGAGGACATCTCACAAACTGGCACTGGGATTCGGAATTATCCTGTGTTGCATGCTTGGACTATATGGTGTGGCGCTTTATGAGATGTTGCTCATGGATCGCTCTTCCGCAGCAATCGTCACTACGGTCATCCCGGTAAATGAAAAAACGCATGATCTGCTTCTGCAGATGGTAAACGAAGAGACAGGAATGCGCGCCTTCCTCGTGACCGGCAAAGAAAAATCCCTTTCCGCCTATAACAATGGGCGAGAGCAGGTAACAGTAGACTTAAATTATCTTGCCGCGCATTACCCCAAAAACTCCAGGTTGAAGATGCTGGTCGACGAAAATGCGGGTCCACAGATCCGGGGCCTGGAGGTGACGTTTGCCGGGCTTGTTTCCCTTGTTCGCGCAGGCAAGATCGAGGAGGCTCGCAGTCATATCGGAGATGCCAAAGCCCAGTTCAAAGTTTTTCGTGCGACG
>JBBRKX010000770.1:0-2492 GCA_038231675.1 Chthonomonadales bacterium
CGCACTCGACGGGCTGATGCCGTGGTCGGATGCGGTGCAGGCGCGGTTTCGCGTCCCCTCAAAGTCCGGCCGATAACTTCCCCTTCATTTTAGCAAGATAGCGCGGCCCACCGATAGGTGGCAAATGTTTGACGCTTACGCATGTATGGAAACAAGTAACGCCCGCAAGAAGTGAATTCTTGCGGGCGTTACTTGTTCGATGCGCATCAACCGATTAAGTTTCCAACGCGGGGTGTCCGTCGCTTATGCTTCGGCTCACGGATCGGAGTGCGTGGTCTAAATCACTCCGCGCGCCTGACGAAGGCAATCGTTTTTCGATCTCTCGAATTTTGTCGTAGCAGTCTGTAAGGACATCCTGTACATCGCGCAAATGACTGTTTGCATGGGCACGCGTAACAACGTGATCCTTCCATCGAGCAATCACCGCTACGGCCACGATGCCGGCTGCAGCTGCAGCCAACCCCGTCCATAATATGATGTTCGATCTCTTGCCGGAATCCACCATACTTCCTTTCCATTGCAGCTTAGATTGCGGGACCCAGATCAAGCACGGGAGCACCACCACCGTCAGGATTATCAAGGGACTTAAAAATGCGCTTTACAAATGAAATAAGTTCCATCGGATTAAATGGCTTCGTAAGGTAGCAATCAACGCCACTTTGCCATCCACGGAACACGTCTGCATCCTGTGCCTTCGCTGTCAGCATGATAACGGGTAGATCGCGGGTGCTCATATTCTTGCGAAGATTCTGAAGCACTTCGAAACCGTCCATGTAAGGCATCATAACATCGAGCACGATAAGATCCGGCTGTTCTGAAGCGACTTTCTCCAAGGCTTCTTTGCCATCGTATGCCGTTACGACTTCATAGCCAGCGCGCTGGAGGTTTACTTGGACCAATCGTACAATGTGCCGTTCATCATCCACGGCTAAAATCTTCTTGGGCATCTCGTCTATCCCTTTATAGAAGTAATTACCTCAAATGCGCGAATCGCTCGAGGTCGCACCGATTACCACCCTGAAAGGCCAGTCGGCACAGCAACGAAAGCGAACGCAGGTGGAAACATTTGCAGTATAACATAACGGCCTCTCCGTGTCAATCGTCCTGGTTCACGATGGCAATGTTCCTACGAAGTATGTCCGCTATATGATCTAGCGGCTCCCAGAAGTCTTGCATTGTAAAACGCATTCGAAAAAGATGCACGCATTATCTGGCCAAGCGCTGCAACAAGAAGCCGAGAAAATTCGTTTGGATCGATAGTCACAGTGCTTTGCAGTGGAATGGAACTCTGTTGTAGAACCCAGGCTCCACTTTTTCGAAGTGCAGAGCCCACCAGCTTTGCACCGGATACTGCATTTATAATGTCCGCTCTGGTGGAGACCTCCATACAATTCCATTGCTTATTATGTAGTCCAGGGGCACAACACCCTCCCATCGCTGTCAATATTCCTATCTCTTTGAAGGCCAGCACGAACGCTTCTGCGAGGCGTAGATATACTGCCGGGACAGACGCGGTTTCGCGAAGTTCGAGCCATTCCAGGGGGACAGCGATAGAAACGGTCAAATCGTCTCCATGAACTATGCCTCTGCCTCCAGTAAATCTACGTGCCACCGGAAGGTATTTCGAGGTATGTTCCGGCCCCGTACCAACATCCTGAAATCGGCCGATGGTAATTGCTGGAGCCATCCATGTATACAATCGAATACTTGGGGGAGCATTTCCCTCCACCATCTCGTTAAATATTGCCTGATCAATCGCCATGTTCCAGATCGGCTCCAATACTCCGTCCGCTGAGGCACATATTTCCGACAGTGGAAAGCAACGTCCCCTCCGCTCCTCAGGCTCACCCATATCCTCAGCACCTTATGATTTAGATTGCGTTACGGATCGGGTTGGACAAAAAGTCTCTCATATCGGAGGTCCAGTTGCTTAACCGCAGCGGTTTCATCCAGTCTAGAGACGACCGTATCATGTGGCGCGGACTTGACAATGTCAGGGTTCTCTTCAGCCTCTTGGGCGATCGAAATCATAGCCGCGATGAACTGATCGATAGTTTCCTTGCTTTCGGTCTCCGTGGGCTCGATCATAAGCGCTTCCGGTACAATAAGCGGAAAGTAATTGGTAGGGGGATGAAAGCCGTAGTCCATCAACCTCTTGGATATATCCAATGCACGTACACCCGTACGTTGCTTTTGTTTATTGATCGAAAGAACTACCTCGTGCATACATATCTGGTTGCCATACGCCACTTCATAATGCTCGGACAGACGCGCCCGAATATAGTTCGCGTTTAACACAGCATTCTCTCCAACCGATCGAATACCCTCGGCTCCCAGGCTTCGAATGTAGGTATAGGCGCGCACAGCCAGCAAGAATGCGCCATAGAACGAATGGATTCTACCGACCGAGTCCGGACGATCGGAATCAAACCGATAGTAAGTGTCACTGCCTTCTGCTGTCTTGATAACTACAGGGGAGGGCAAGAATGGCG
>JBBRKX010000771.1:0-2468 GCA_038231675.1 Chthonomonadales bacterium
ACGCCGCGATCGCCGCGATCCGCAAGGCGGGCGCTAAGAATAGGATCCTGGTCCCGGGAATAAGCTGGACCGGCGCACATAGCTGGATACCCAGCGGCAACGGCGCAGCCATGCTCCAGATCAAGGACCCCCTGAACCATTATCTTGTCGAAGTGCATCAATACATTGACTCAGACAGTTCCGGTACAAAGCCGGAGGTGGTCAGCGCGACCGTCGGCAGCGAGCGGCTGAAGCAATTTACGCTCTGGTGCCGTGAACACCATCAGCGCGGCTTTTTGGGAGAGTTCGGAGCGGCCAACAGTGCGGCGGCGGCCACGGCAATCGACGATATGCTCTCTTACATGGAGGCCAATCGGGATGTCTGGGCGGGCTTTACCTGGTGGTCCGCCGGACCGTGGTTCGGAGATTATATGTTTACGTTGGACCCTAAGAATGGCCAGGATCGCCCGCAGATGGCGTATCTCAGGCCGCACCTGCAGGCCAAACCACCGATCAAATAAGCTGAACCGCTCGACTCAATTATGGAGGTGAACCGTTTGAAACGACTTATCATGAAATTTGTGCTTTCGGCGCTCGTTATGGGCATGGCTTTGCGGTCCGGAGGGGCGAAGGCCCCGGCCGACAACTGGCCCCAACCTGCGGGACCGCATGGAGACTGGACCGCCAACGGACGCGAGGTCCCAACGCATTGGAGCGTAACACGCAACGAGAATATCGTCTGGCGCACCCCCCTGCCAGAAGCAGGTCAGAGCACCATTGCCGTGTGGGGGGATCGGCTGTTTCTCACGACGATGAAGCCCCTACCCACCAATCCGCCCAGTCGAGAAGGCCATGATGTCGTCGGCTACGCACTGGACAGCCGCACAGGTAAGATCCTGTGGACCGTGGATCTGCCCGGCACGGAAAACAGCACCTATGCCTATGGCTTCAGTGATTCCACCACGCCCGGTCCGATCACGGACGGCAAGTATGTCTGGTTCTATAACGCCAGCGGATCCCTCGGCTGTTACGATTACTCCGGCAAGCAGATCTGGATGCATCTCTGGAAGCCGACCGGCGGACGCCCCTTCAATAAGCAGTTCAAACCGATCCAGACCGGCAATACGATCCTGAACCTTGAGCCACGTGACGAAGGCGATCCCAAACGGGAAAATGCCGATCCCTGGAATTATCTCCGCGGCATTGATAAGATGACGGGCAAGACATTATGGATCTCCACCGACTCGCTGACTCACTACAATACGCCGGTGGTGGGAAAGCTTCCGGATGGAACGCCTGCGGTGTTGCAGGGACGGGGCGCTTATCATGGTGTGCCGGAAAGCCCGACGGGTTATACGCTTACGAGTCTTGCTCCCGGACACGAAGGCGAGGCGCTATGGCGGTTTGAAGGCACGGGGAAATCCCTTTATACCGCCCACTGGGACCCACAATACGCCTACTGGTTTACCGAAGACGGTTCCCAACATCAGGTGCTGGACGCTCGGACCGGCAAACTGTTAAAGACACAATCGTTAATGGACAAGGTCGACTACCGGCATTTCGACACGGCATCCGGCAAATATAGCGTCGAGAACGATATCGACCTCAAGAATCAGGCTCCGGCCGTTTCGGTGTTCCCAGGCTGGTTCACCAACATCCCCGTTGCGGGTTACGATTATTTCCTCTGCTTCACGGACGCGGCATCGCATCATGGCCCGAATCACTGTCTTGGCCGAGTGAACATCCAGACCGGCAAGGTCGAATATCTTGAGCTTCCTGTACAGGTCGTGCGCGAAACGGGAACACCGGATCGCCTGATATGGGGGGAGCCGCAGCCCTCGTCCACGGTCAATTCGCGCGGAATCGACGTGGCGGGCGACGACCGTTCCAAGCGCGACGGCTGGTGGTGGTGCATGCTGGGCGCGCCTACGGCCGTCAACGGGCGCATCTACTTTACGACGATGCTCGGCGTCACTTATGTCATCGATGCGAAAGCCAAAGTGCTCGACGAAAAGGCCCTGCTTGCCGTCAATGATCTCGGCCCGGGCGGGCAGACCTGGAGCATGAACTCGATCAGCTACGCCAACGGAAGACTCTACCATCGGAGTCTGAAAGAGGTCGTCTGCATTGGAAGCAGGTGAGGCGGCCATGGAATGCACCACCGTTTAGGCGAACCTTGCTTTTCGCCCTATTTATATTTGCAGAGCACTCTATACTCTGTTGTTATGGAGGTTTCACTGGCATGGTTGGAGCGTAAACTCGTCCAGACCATTGCGTCAATTGATTGCGGAAAGGTTATCCACGGTTTTACCGGCCTATTCAGATGAGGCCGACGTGTCATCGACGTCACTAAGTAGATAACCTTTCATCGTTCGTACAAAAAGGTGGAGGATTGCCACCCGTGTATAAGCTGGATTTGACGACAGAACAACGCCGTGAACATGATCGCCTTGTGGAGCAGCACAATCTCGCTCCTTGCCTGCGCGATC
>JBBRKX010000772.1:0-2448 GCA_038231675.1 Chthonomonadales bacterium
CCCGCGGATGGAACGTACACGCTTCAAGTGCTCGATCTGTTGGGCCATGGGAACCCGGGAAATGTGTATCGCCTCACGATGGGACAGCTTCCGTACGACACGGTTCTGTATCCCCCGGCGGGCCAATCCGCCTCGACGATTCAGGCCTCCGTTGTCGGCAAGAACGCGGATGGATTGTCGACTGGGTACACGTTTCAAGCGCCCTTTCTACCTGGCGTTACCACGGTGGGAAGCCCCTACGGACCGCAATCGTTTTGTGTATCGCCCTATCCGGTGGTGCGTAACGAGGCGCAGCCCGCGACGCCGTCGGCTCTGCCTGGGGGATTCACCGGCCGGATCTCGAAGCGGGGAGAAGTCCATACCTTCCCGATCCAGGGGAGCGGCAATTTCGAGATTGAAGGGTTTGCGACGCGGGTAGGCTCTCCCTTATCGCTGCATATCAACGTGCTCCGCGCGGATGGGGGAGTGGTGGGCCGGACCGACGGAGACAACCGGTTCACGGTGAACCTGGAAGCTAAAAAGGCCTATCAATTAAAGATCGAAGGCGATTCCACACAAGGCGGCGTGGACGATGTTTATTATGTGGAGGCTCATCCCGTCCATCCTGAGCTAGAGTGCGTGGTGCGTCCCTCTAATGTCTGTCTGCGCCCAGGCGCTTCCGTCATCGTCACGGTGGTCCTGAAGCGCCGTGAAGGCATCACGGGAGATGTACACATCGACCTTCAAAACCTTCCTGCGGGAGTGACCGCGACGCCGACCGTCATTCAGCCGGATCGCAACGAAGGACTCGTAATTCTTACGGCGGCCGCCAATATGGCGCCGATCGTACAATCGTTCTCCGTAGCGGTTACGGCGGAAGGGCCAGGGGGAACCGTGGCCACATGGGCAAAACCTCAAGACACGTTTATTCTTAATAACGACCCGCACTATATCGATCGCAGAGATGTGATCGTTTCGGTCCGCAGCATATTGGACTTCGTCCCGTCCCTTGCGACCCAGGGCACGATCAAAGTGCATCCCAAGCATGGCACGGAAGTTAAGGTCGTGATCAGACGCAGGGATGGCTTCAAAGGGCCGGTCACGATACGTATGGAAGGATTGCCTTCCGGCTGGGTCGCCAATCCCGAGAGCATTCCCCCCGACAAGACCGAAGCAATTCTGCTGGTGCGGCCGGATGGAAATGACACAAGACCGTTCCGTAACCGAGATCCGAAGATGACGCCTATCACGGCCGTCGTGGAGGCAAATTCAGATGAGTTCCTTTATGCGGCGGGGACGTTGAAGATTGCCGCGGAACCCTACAACGAAGAACAAGACAAACGATAGCAGGGCTTTCTGCATCCGCCCGACGATGCCCTTCTCCGCAAGGAGAAGGGCATCGAACTTTTGGGGCCTTACGCCATTTCATTGTTGCGTTGCGCCGCCTCGTCGCCGAGGCTGGTGAGGATGGAAGGCGACAGCATGGTATGACTATCGACACCGCTTGCGCGCTGCCTGCCGATACCGCCCGGGCCAGGCAGCAGCGAGTTCACGAGCCCCAGGAAGTCCGACGTCAGTCCGGGGAAAAGGCCGTGGAAGGTGGCAGCCACTTTCGCTTGAGGCGAAAGCACCACTTCCGCGTCGCCGTACTCGAGTGCGGCAACGACCTGCCGCGCCGCCGATTCGGAGCTTATCGATGTGATCGACAGGGAAGCGCCGAGGCTGAAAAGCGTAAATTCCGCTTTGTTTTGACCCTTGAATTTTGCGTTGTGGTGGCTGCCCGTTCGCATCAGACCCGGACAGAGGGTCGTAACATAGATCCCATACTTCAATAGTTCGGAGCGCAACCCTTCGGAGTAGCCCACGAGGGCAAACTTGCTGGAGCTATACGGCAATAAATGCGGTACGCTTACTTTCCCGCCGATGGATGCAATGTTCACGATGCGGCCCTCGCGTCGGGCTTTCATTTCAGGCAGCACGGCGCAGGTGGTATATAGCGGGGCCCAGAAGTGCGTCTTCATCGCCTCCTCATAGTCCGCGACCGTCATTTCGTCTTCTGGACCGACCTCGATTATGCCCGCATTGTTGATGAGCACATCTATTCGGTCGAAGCGTCCGCGCACCGCATGCATCAATGCTTCCACCTGCGGTTCCGCCGTTACATCACAGGGATAGGTAAAGACCTCCGCTCCCCGTTCCGTAAGTTCCGCTTCCGCCCTTTCCAATTCCGCCGGGTCTCGAGCGCACAGCGCCAGGCGTGCTCCTTTGTCTGCTAACCGCCTCGCAATCTCAAGTCCCAACCCGCGTGATCCTCCCGTGATCAGGGCCACCTTACCGGCCAGAGTAATGCGGCGACGTTTGCGTACTGCCGACCGCAACGCCAATACCCCCGCCACTCCCGCCGCCACGAGCAAAGTCGATTTACTATTTGCCATGCTAAAACTCCTGTCGATCCCACACGATTGGACA
>JBBRKX010000773.1:0-2441 GCA_038231675.1 Chthonomonadales bacterium
GCGCTCGATCCGATAGAAGTTGGCAGGGCCTACCTGATAGGTGCTCCCGCGCGCCGTGATAATTTCACGCACAAACTGGTCCCACGGCTTATTCTCCGCAACGCTGTTCAAGATCCATTCATTAAAAAGCGTGGCGGCCCGCTCGCCCTGTACGCCGTTTCCCAGTCGGTTTTGCTTCACCCGCAACAGGTCGGCCAGACGCAGGGTGCGATAATCCGTATATTCGGGCCGGTTCAACAGGGCTTCAATCGTATGCGCCCGCTTGTCTTTCCCCGTGTCCCCTCCAAAAGCCTCGATCTCCTCGGGAGACGGCAACCTTCCGAGCGTATCCAGAGTGACCCGGCGCAGGAACTCCGTGTCGCTGCTCGGCGCGGACGGTAAAACGTTCAGTCGCTTCAGATTGTCGAAGACATACTTATCGACGACGTTATCGCTGGCGACGTTGGGATAAGCGCCTTTGCGCGCCTGGGGAAGCGTGATAAACGAGGCCGCGATGGTGCCGAGATACCGGCCCAGCACCGCGCCCCCACCCCACCGCAGCCCCGAAACGACTCCGTCCTGGGCCACGTTCAAAACCGCGCTGTTGGTCGACTGAAAGGCGGTCTGTTTGGTGACATCCCGTACGCTCCCGTCCGTATACGTGGCGATCACTTTAAGCGCTCTACTCTCGCCGACCTTCTGCAGAATAAGTTTGTCCGGCTTGACGGCGAGGGAAACGAGGCGTGGGTCTTTGGCGTCGAAGGGAGCGCCCGCTTTGATCCATCGAATAAGTGTATTGTACTGTGGGGAACCCACGGCGAAACGCGGGCCGCCTACATGGGGAACCTCCATCGTAGCTTTCATCAGGAGGAGGCTTTTCTCCGGTTCCGCGAAGTTGATGCGTCGGCCGCGCCCGCCGTATATCAGCGGTTCGTAATCGTCTTCCGGACTGAGCGTCAGCAGAGACACTTGAAATCCGCCGCGCCCGCCAAACTTGCCATGACACGCAGCGGAAGAGCATCCGCTACGATCCAGAATCGGAGCGACATCGCGTAAAAATTCGACGCGCGCCGCAGGAACGGGCGACGCGGCAGGCTTATTTCCAGCGGCCAGAACAGGCATCGCCGGAACAAACAAGGCAACAGTCCATAGTAACGGCCGAAAATGCATAAGGTCGTCCTCCCAAACGGGTCGGAAAGAGTGCAAGGATATCCGGTACGACACGCACTCCCCCTGTAGTGTTGCATGAATCTTCGCTGGAAATTGCCCGCCCAAGCAAAATTCTTCGCAATATTGGAGAGCCGCACCGATTATGAGACGGTAAAAATCCCGGTAAATCGCAGCATTTTGGACAATGGCTGGCAAGTAGCGCTCATCGACAAGCTGGGATTAGAATATTATCGGATGGTTCTACATTCTGCGCAAGGCCATGTCGTAAAATTTTAGATCTCTCGATGGGGTAAGATTTTGGTTGGCCGTAGGGGGAAGATTATGAGGAACCGTAGGCCGGTTCCTCATGCGATGGCAGGATAAATCGAGGCTATTTCGAAGGCTGGACGTCGGAACGCTGGGCCTCATAGGTGAAACCGACGCGATTCATCCATTCTCCCGTGTTGGATAGAAGCAATACGTCCACTTCGAATCGCCCGGGGAAAAGCACGGAGTCGACTGGTTTGCTGCTCATTCTGACAGCAACGACTTTGCCTTGCCGCACATCCTCTGCACTCAGAAGTCCCTGAAAGGGTGTGAGCGCCGCCATTACCTCGGGACTCACCGCAAGGCCGCTTGCCCCGCCTAACTCTGGAAACCGGCGGTAGAGAACTAAGATGTCCCGACATCCGGCTACCGTGCGCATCACGGGAAACTCGGCTTCCAATTGCGCAAGCTGCGCGGCGCTCAAGGTGGCGGCTGCCTCGGCAAGATTATCCAGTGGCATCCACCCTTTATTGGCTTGCGCGGCCCGATGCAGCGTTTTGATCATGGAATACGGCGTGTTCGACTCGGCGTCGAGGAGCGCAACAGGAGAACTGATCAGGAGAATGCCGTCGCGCCACTTATGGCCCTGCAGCAAGGGATACGCCCTTAACGTCGCCAGATACTCCTTGACCGTATGATCGTAGGGAGAAGCAGCCTTCGCAGGAGAATGGCCATGGGAGGAGGGCGGGACCTTCGCCATAAGGGAGAGAGGAACCGCTTCGGCCATCTGTTGCAACCGATGGGCAAGCGCGTTGTCATCGGGTTGCGCCGGTTTGTCAGGAGCCGGGATCTTGTTTGTTTCCGTCACATCGCCCGCTTTGTCTTCGGGCAGCATCCACCGAGCATCCACGTTGGCGCGCATCTTATTGTCCATCGGCTGCAAACCCACATAGTTTCCCGCGAAGCCTCTCACTCCCATGAACAGGGCCGGATAGATCCGTCCTTCCGGGATTCGCGAATAGAATTCGACATCCGTGGGCTTGGAA
>JBBRKX010000774.1:0-2418 GCA_038231675.1 Chthonomonadales bacterium
CCCTGCTGAAGCAGGCTAAAGCGGACAGCCAGAGCACGCTTCAGCGTGGTTCCCTGTGGTTATCGTTTGTAGACACGGGGTTTCAGCCCGTGGCGGAGCCGCTGCGGAGCGATTCACTCTCATCAATTCTGAACTGTTACCATTCGGTCATTTTATTGCAAAGGTCAGGGTTGTATGCTATACTGGTTCGATTATCCTCGCTAAGATTATGCAATTTCGCATTATGCCCTTAATCCTTATTGGCGGGATTGGCGGGATTGTTCACCAACTTAAGGAGACCGCAACACCATGAGACAGTGTTCTGTCTGCGGCAAAGGCCCGCAGTTTGGACAGGATATTCGATATTCGCACGGCGGAAAGTGGGAGCTTCGCGCGCAGAAGACCAAGCGCCGCTGGCTTCCGAACCTGCAGAGCGCCCGCATTGCCAACGGCAGCGTAACCAAAAAGGTGCTCGTGTGCGTCAAATGCCTCAAGGCTGGAAAAGTAGCGCGGGCGGCTTAACAGCCCCCGCGCCTCTCGTTTACCTCTCGTTACGCCTCACATTTACATACCGACTGCTTACTCTGATGCACACTGCCTGCTTTTGCAGAGGGGTTCCTCGCCGATGGTTTTTCGTGCAATTGGATAACGAGATTATACACAAGTTACCATTCCATTTGCAAGCGCGGTATTCAGGACAACGAGTAAATCAGGCAACGAGTAAATGTGTCAATTAGTCAACTAATCAATGAACGGCCATCACATTGCCCGGATGACCTATTGACCCGTTGACTGATTTACTCGTTGACCCATTGACTTCTCCGTCAGGAGGGAAACGCATGAGACTGGCACGATTGCTCTCTATCGGAATGGCGGCGACACTGTTGCCCGGCCTATTCGGCTGCGGCGGTGGAAGCGGCGGAGGCTCGTCCAACACCAACGCGCTGGTTGCGGGGCGTTCCGCGATGAAGCAGCTTGCATCCGGCGAGAAGCCCGCCAACGAGCAGACTCTCCAGACGATACTCGATCTTTTCCTCCAGGCTATTCAGCAGAATCCCAATAGCTCCGAGGCGCATTTTGGCGCGGCGGTATGCCTTGCGGGGCAGATAGCCCAAGAAGTGGACGGCAGTTCCTCCGCGGGGTCCACAGGGCTTGCCTCTCCTCCCGCTCCGCCGGCCGCGCCAGGTAAACCGGGTTCGCCGGGCCGGCCGAATGGCGGAGGCGGCAATGCCCCCTCCCCGCCCTCCCCGCCGAATGGGCGTCTTAGCGCCGCAGTCGCGGCTGGAGATCCCGTTGAAATTCCGCCCACGCCGCCCGGAAAACCAGAGCCTCAGCCGCTGCCGCCACATCGCACGCTCGGCCTATTCTGGAACCTCGATAACAGCCTCGCGAACCCCTATGTCCTGCTTCATATGCTCGCGCCGATTTCGGACCTGCGCCTCGGGCTTTTGCCTTACTTTGGCTACCCTCAGGACGACGCGGCGCGCCGGCAAAAAATGCTGGACGGCCTGAACACGGTGGCGGATCACCTTGCGAAAGTCGAGGCAGACCCCAATTTCTCGGTAACGCTTCCGGATGTGGACGCAAACGGCGCGACGGTTACAGTCGGTCTCCCCGAGGTCCTTCTGTTCGACGCCTATGTGCAGTCCATGCGAGCGGAGATCGCGCTGTCGCTGGCGTATGTACGCGATCCGGGCCCGAGTTGGAATCCGCCGACTATTGAGCCACAGCCGATGTCGCCCTCGCTTTCAATCACGGATTCCGTAAGCGGCGGCCCAGGTTTCCCGATCCCGACGGGCTTTGCTTATCTGGATAAGAACGGGGACGGCATGCTGACGCCTGCCGAATATCTGCCACCCAGCCCCTACCTCACTCTTCGCGATGCGAGGCTCCTTCAAACGGCTCAGCAGGCGATGCTTGCCGTGGCTGAGCGCGAACAGAAGGGTATCGAGGGCATCCTTGCGCGGCCCGCCACGGGCAGCTTCCTGGTTCCAAACGTGCCGGATGTGCAGAAGGCACTGGGCGAGATTCGAGACAGTGTGATTCCGCTCATCAAGCAGGCCGCAACCGGTCCGTTCACGATAGACGTGCCCCGGTGGGACATGGTGCAGGCGCCGCCGGACGGCACGATAGTTCCGTTAGGAGCTTCGGCCAAGCGCGGCAGAAGGGTGTTTGAACTGGGCCCGATCTCTGGCGGAGGCGGGGGCTCGGCGGACGGCACGCTGTTCCAGCCGCGCATGGAGAAGGTGACGATTAATATTGCGGCGTGGTTTGCTAATCCGCCCTCCGATCTAAAGACCTTCGCCCCAACGCTGACCCTGAGCGCGGGCGGCTGGCCGGACCCGTCCAAAGCGGTCTACCCGGACAAAACGTTCAGCGGCCTTTTCCCCGGCGGAATAGCCGCCGACCTGCCGTTTTAAGGATAGTGGATGCCGTCGA
>JBBRKX010000775.1:0-2413 GCA_038231675.1 Chthonomonadales bacterium
CTCGATGCCCAGCTTTTTCAACTCCGCCATCGCGCGTTTAGCGGACGCCTTTATGGGATCGGCGACCCCCACGACGGCTATGGCTTTCCCATCGATGGCCAAGAGAATCACGGTTCGTCCTGCAGAAAGCAATTGATCTATATGTATCTGGATTGGCGCGAGAGATACGCTCTCGGCCGTCAGAAAGCGGGCGTTCCCCACGCGCAGTCGTTTGCCTTCCACAGTGGCCTTCAGCCCATGTCCGGCGACGTTCTGGAAATCCGTGGCCTGCTCGGGAATCGATAGCTTGCGCCGCTTTGCCTCCTCCAGAATGGCGACGGCGAGCGGATGGCTGGAGCTCTGCTCCGCTGCGGCCAACAGACGAAGCGCATCGTTCTCCTGTGCGCCCTCCGCAACGGCCACGTCCGTCACCTGCGGCTTGCCTTCCGTAAGCGTCCCGGTCTTATCCAGCACCACAGCCGTGATCCGTGACGCTCCCTCCAGGGTCGCGGCATCTTTGATGAGGATGTGGTGCTTTGCGCCCAATCCGGTGCCTACCGCTACTGCGGTCGGGGTGGCGAGGCCGAGTGCGTCCGGGCAGGCGATGACGACGGCGGAGATGGCGAACGTAAGCGCGGTCAGGAATGAAGCGCCCGCGCCCCACCGCCATGCCGCGAAGGTGACGATCCCCGCCCCGACCGCCAGCACCACGAGATAGGCCGCCGCTTTGTCGGCGAGGCGCTGTCCCGGCGCTCTGGAGTTCTGCGCCGTTTCGACCAGTTTGGCGATCCGGCTGAGAGTGGCGTCCTCGCCGATGGCGGTCGCACGGTAAGTGACTGCCCCCGCGCCGTTTACGGAACCGCCAATCACCTTGTCGCCTGGCTTCTTCTCCACGGGCACGCTTTCGCCCGTGACCAGAGCTTCATCTACGGCGGTTTCGCCCTCGGTGATCTCCCCATCCACGGGAACCCGATCCCCCGGCCGCAGGACAAGAAGATCGCCCTTGACGACTTCCGACGTGGGTATTTCGATCTCGTTGCCGTCCCGCTGGACGTGCGCCTTCGCGGGCACGAGGTCGAAGAGGGCGTGCAGAGCATCGGACGTGCCGTGCCGGGACTTCATCTCCATCCAATGTCCGAACAGCACGAAGGTCACGAGCATTGCGGCGGCTTCATAGAACAACTCGTTGGAGCCGATGATCGTGAGATAAACCGAGGCAAGATAGGCCGCCAGAACGCCGACTGCGATCAGGACGGACATATCCAGCTTGCGGGAGCGCAGCGCCTGATAGGCTCCGGAAATAAACATCCAGCCGCACCAGAACACCACCGGCGTCGTCAGGGCGAACAGCGTCCAGGAGCGTGCTGAGGGAGCCATGGCGATCCGGATACCGACCATCGCGGCCATGGGCGACAGCAGAACGATGAGGACCGACAGGACCAGCGCAACCCAGAACCTATTGCGAATATCGGTTTCCATGCTCGCCGCCATCGCGGGATCACTCATATCATGGGCCATGCCGCCGTGAGCGTGTTTGCCATAGTGCGCGTTTCCGTCCATCCCATCGGCGTCCATGTTCCTCTCAGGATCGGCTCCCGGCATAGGTTCCGTCTCTCTCCGTAAACCACGCTTATGCTCGGCATGGACGTTGTGCTCCGTGGCGGGAGCATGTTCCCTGGGAGACGGCTCCGCAGGGGAGCTTCCGGTAGGAGAATGGGGATCGTGCGGCATCATGGCAAATATCCTTACAATTATGCGACCTTGTCATGTGCGACAACGCCTGTGTTAGAGGTGGTCTGTAGGACGTCGTGAGCACACGCGGATTCTTCCGCTGTGCCGTGGACGACGACCAGAAATTCTCCGGCCTCAAGCCTCTCCTGATACTTTAACGCCTGCTCTTTGGGAATCCCCAGAGTCATCAATCCGCTGACCAATGCGCCCAGGCCGGCTCCGGTGATGGCTCCGGCAATGAGCCCTCCCAGCGGGCCAAGAACGATGACTGCCCCAGCAATAGGTAATATAAACATTCCCATCCCCATGAACATGCCGAAAATGCCTCCGAACCATGCGCCCTGTTTCGCTCCCTCGGCCACGGCATCGCCCGGATGGTAAAAGCCCTGTACATCCTCGCGCAACTGCCAATCGCGGCCAATGATGGAAATGTGGCTCATCGGCACGCCGTTGCTTTGAAGCACGCGCACCGCTTCTTCTGCATCGTTATGGGTGCCGTAGGTGGCAACGACCGCCTGGTTAATCATCTCAGACATAATTGTAGTCTCCCTGCATGCTGCGTATCCCGTTTATTGTACGGAAACGTATTTCTATTATGAATAGAAGATGCGGAATGTGTCAAGGGTCCTGAGACAAAATTGTCAAACTTTTTTGTGTAGCAAGCGGCCATTATTCCCAACGGCTTGCACGGCGGCTCGGCACC
>JBBRKX010000776.1:0-2379 GCA_038231675.1 Chthonomonadales bacterium
ACCCCATGGACCTCCTGCTGATGCCGGATCTCGGCGTGGTATGGCTCTATATGGATATTGATGAATATCAAAGGCAGTTCGTTTCGGATAAGGTCCTCCAGCTCTTCGGTGAGATCATGGGCCTGCACCAGAGTATAGTTATCATCGATTTGAACATGAACGTCCGCATGGCGGTGCGATCCCGATTTGCGTGTCCTGAGTTTATGATAGCCAAGCACGCGCGCATCCGTCTCCAGGACCTCCTGGATAGCCGATTCCTCGTCCGGTGGAAGGCGCGCATCCATCAGCGGCATGAGCGCCTCATGGAACAACTGGTAGGCCGTACGCAAAATGAACAGCGCCACCAGGAGCGCCGTAAAGGGATCGACCCATGCCCTGCCGGTCCAGCGTGCGAGGGCAAGGCCGGCGAACACCCCGACCGATGTCAGCACATCGGTCCATAAGTGCTGCGCGTCTGCCTGCAGAGCCAGCGAATCCGTCCTGATCGCGGTGTCTCGCAACCGGCGCGACAACAGTATGTTTACGCTCGCCGACAACGCCATTACCGCAAGGCCGGCCGTGACCTCGGGCGCGTTCCGCTGGGGCTCCAGCAGTTTTCGGACAGCCTCGAATATAATGAAGGTTGCCGCAACGACAATCAGCAGCGCCTCGGTAAGTCCGGAGATACTCTCTATTTTACCATGTCCGTACGGATGTTCCTCATCCGGGGGAGTATCGGACGCCCGAACGGACAAGAAGGCGATCCCGGACGCAATCAGATCGGTTGCCGAGTGGACCGCTTCCGACAGCACGCTGACCGATCCTCCCCAGAAGCCAACGACAAGTTTCAGCAGCACCAGCGCAAAGTTGGAAGTCATCGACAAACGTGCCGCCGACGTCTTCAGCGCGCGCCGCGTCATCGCTTCATCGGACGATGCGCATGCCCTGGGATCCTGCTGCTTCGATGGAACCATTGCCATACTCCGTACGCTCCCCATAAAAGCGAACTCCGCATGGATTGTAACCTATCCGCCCCAGACATGCAAGGGCAATTGGCAATGCTGTGAGAGCCAGGGACCGCTCCGCCCGAAGCTTTTTGTTCCGTGCATCCCATTCCGCACAGGCACAGATTGGCCGATGCGTAATCTCCACTTAAACTGCAACGTATATCGGAAAGCGAAGTCTCAGGTAATGTATAGGTGTGAGAACATCAATCCAATTCTTAGCGAGGTGAGTTTATATGCAATGTAGCCGAAACCGTTTCCTTTCCCTGATCACCCTTTGCGTGATCGCTCCTCTGATGGGGTTTGCGCCACGAGAAATCAAGGTCACGTATATCCCAAATCATTTTCCCGCGCAGCCCGACAACCAGCAGATCGGACCGGCGCATGGTGGCGCGGCGGTCGATCGCGCTGGTAACGTCTACATCAGCACCGACACACCGCGTGGAATCCTCGTCTTTGGGCCGGATGGCAAATACCAGCGTTGTTTCGGGCCAACGCAGGTGCATGGTCTGTACATGCGTCGCGAGCACGATGGAGAATATCTCTATGCCGCGCGACCCAATTTTCACGAGGTCCTTAAGATCAAAACGGATGGAACGACTGCCTGGACGATGGGATACCCGCAGGAGTCCGGCATCTATGCCAAAGCTGAGGAGTTCAACCCGACGAACATAGTGTCCACACCGGACGGCACGATCTTTGTCGCGGACGGATACGGAAAGAATTACATTCACAAGTACGACCGAGATCGCAAGTACCTAAAATCGTTTGGCGGGCCCGGGGGAATTCCGGCTGAGGATGGAAAGTTCAACCGCTGTCATGGTCTGGCAGTCGATACGCGCGGGCCGAAGCCGCTGCTTATCGTATGCAACCGCGAGAGCGGGCGCGTGGAGCAGTGGGACACGGACGGCAACCTGGTGAAGGTGCTGCAGCGCAACCTGCGCATGCCGGCTGCCGTGAATGTTGCGGGCGACTACGTCGCTATCGCCGAACTACAGGGGCGTGTGACGGTCCTTGGGAAGGATAACAGCATTGTCGCCCAGTTGGGGGATAACCCCAACGTCTCGCAGCGCGCTAACTATGGTCTGGAACCGGCGCAGTGGACCGAGGGCATCTGCAACTCCCCGCATGGAATCACATTCGACCGATCCGGCAATATAATCGTTTCTGAGTGGAGTCAATTCGGACGGCTTCATATGTTCGCCGTCAAGCGATAGCCGACAAAGAGACAAATCGTCCGGCCCGAGCGACTTGTGTCGCCAGGGCGATGTGG
Source organism: Chthonomonadales bacterium (assembly GCA_038231675.1). Classification (GTDB taxonomy): domain Bacteria; phylum Armatimonadota; class Chthonomonadetes; order Chthonomonadales; family Chthonomonadaceae; genus JBBRKX01. The sequence goes on from JBBRKX010000776.1 coordinate 2,257, forward strand.
GAGCGTTGCGCGTCGGGGACGTTTTCCCGACGCGCAACGCAATTAAAATCGAACAGGGCCCCGCAATTCCTGCCGGGGCTGGGTTCCTCGTTACCCGGTCCGGGAAGGCGATCTGGTTGCATA
>JBBRKX010000777.1:0-2368 GCA_038231675.1 Chthonomonadales bacterium
GGCGGAGTACTGCGCGGAATACGTGAACAGAAAATGGGAGGTAAGGGCCATTTCGAAAGCGCCGGATGCAAACGGCAGACAGGGCAGTTCGCCGGCCACATATCGGCTTTGCTCCTTCCCGGCTTCGTAATCGGCCAGGAAGAGCTTCATAGCCCGCATTCGGATCTGGCCGAGCTGCGCGGGAGAGCCGTAATCGTCCCAGCGGAAATTGTCCTTGTTGGCCTCGTTGAGCGCCATCATCCGGGGGTACGTTTCGTCGATCCTCTGCCGGATCTCCTCCGATTGGAAGTGATAGAGCGGATCGCAGGCGACTACTTTGCCGCCCTGTTTGGTAAGTTCCGCATTGAAACTGCTCGGACCGCCCGCGCAGTCGAGTATTCGCTTCTGCATGTCCTGCGGGGTCAGGGCGAACATGCTGATATATTCGCCCGCCGATCTCCCCCAGGGCACCGCCTCTGATAGCTCCACGATTTCCGCCTTCCAATATGCTGTCTTCTTTGATTTGATAAAAGAGAGGGCGCGTTCACCGATTGCTCGGCCTGAGCGCATAGGCGCGTACCTGCGCCGGGCGGTCTTTGGCGCCGCCTATCGCGATTACGATAACATCGCCGACGATCTTCGCCTGCTGAATCGAAGTCTTTACTCCCGGTGGCAGTATGTCCAGCGTCCAGGCGGTTTTGCCGGTGCGTGGACTGAGGCCGATTAAGCGGTTGTCTTGCAGCACCACGGCTTGGCCGCGCCATTCGCCGATATTGGTGTCCATATAGCCGACGTCATTGGTGATGTCGCTGCGCCGCCAGAGTTCGTGTCCGGTGGCGGGATTGAGACCGAGAATTCCACGTGGGTATTCGTGGGGCTGGGTATAGCGCTGGCAAATTAAGACATCGCCCACAAGCTGGAAGCGGCCCACGTCCTGACAGTCCCAGGTGGGTTTGCCGCCTGCATCCAGTGCGCGAATCTGATAGGCGTTGATACCGGGCGTAGAGTTCTGCTCGATCGCTCCCACCAGAACCTGCACATTCGGCAGCCAGGTGAGCGCGCTCAAATGTGTCGTCGGGCGAAATAGTGGGAGGAGCAGCAGGCTTTGCGTGTCTTTGCCGGTTGCAGGATCGATGGCATGGAGGGTTTCGCCTTCCGGGTCGCGCGATTCATCGTACGCATAAAGCGCATCGTGGGCTGCAAACAGCCCACGGATATCGCCATGCCGCGTAAACCACGCCTCCTTGCCCGTGTCGGCATTTACGGCGAAGACCAACTGCCGAGTCAGGTATGGATTTTTTGACACTTCATCATAGAACACTTGGCCGTTCCAAACGAACAAAGATCTCGTACCCTCGCAGGGAATATGCCAGCCCATGCGTCCGTCGCTCCAGCGAAATGTGACGATCTCATGTCTGATCTCATCGTTATGGAAATCGAAGGCATCGTAAGAGACGAGCGGCAACTGAAGCCTCATGTACAATCGGAAGTTGTCCGCTGTCGTTATTATGTCGCCTCCCAAAATCTCCTTGCGCCATGCTGCCGCGCCGCTCTTAATGTCGAACGCCACCATCTGGATAGAATGGGGAATATACACTCCGTTTTCAATGCGTGGCCTGGGTTCCGCCAGCACGGCAATCCGTCCCGATCCCGTACCGGCGAACTTTACCGTTTCCCTTCCCGCAAGACTTGCCTGCCAGATAAGACTGGGCGCGTTTATGGAGCCTGCGCGCATCGGGCGAGGCTGCGCGCATGCAGTCCCAGGAACAAAACTACAAAGCAGGCAAAGAATCGGAAGCAATCGGAGCATGACGGCTATTTCTTCTCTCGAGAGCAATCCCAGGCTGGGCAAGAGGGCAGCGCTTTGTCGCCTTTATTGCGGCGCTTTGCCCAGCGTCAGCAAAAGGGTGGTGGATTTTCCAGCCAGCTTTTTAGAGTCCGCCATCAGGAACCCCTGTCGGCGGTCGGCAGCTAATTGCAGCGCGCCGCGCAGGCGGGCGGGAATGGGCAGGAGCAGGCCTATCTGCGTGGACGAGAACCGGTAGATCTCCGAACCCCATCGCACTTCCAGGCGCACGGCCACGCGGTCGCCCTCGACATGATGGAAGGCGAATCGCGACAGCAGATCGGCCTCGAATTCGTATTTATCGTTATCGTCTCCGCCAAAAGCTTTGCCCTTCAGCGCCGTAGTAAGCTGCGCCGTGGTGCGCGGCATTTCGGTCACATGATTTCGCTTCAGCGTGTCGGCCACGATCTTATCCGCCAGCAGCGCCTTGACAATGTCGGAATCGCGGAAAAGATCCGTCAAAAGCAGGAGGTGATTCGGCCGTGCCGCGTCGATGCTCACATAATCCGTGCTGCCTGAAGGGTGCGCTCCGCCCTCCCAATA
>JBBRKX010000778.1:0-2343 GCA_038231675.1 Chthonomonadales bacterium
ATCACGGTCCCCATTATTACGTGTGAAGGAGGCGCGGAAGGAACCATCGAGTGCGTGAATGCCCACGCCCCCGCCGACCGTTTCGAAGACTACCGGCGTAGACAACCGAATGCTCCCCTGCACTGCACGGAATTCTGGCTGGGATGGTACTGCACATGGGACCGGGCAGTCGAGCAATTTCCTCGGAACGCGGCTGTGGTCGAACGAGAGACTTGGCGCATCCTTGCGTATGGCGGAGCCGGTTACAACTATTACATGTGGCACGGCGGGACTAACTTCGGCTACAACACGATGTATCTGAACACGACCAGCTACGACTTTACCGCACCGCTTTCGGAAGCAGGAGGCATTGGCGAAAAGTACCGAAGATGCAGGCGCGTAGCACTGTTTGCGCAGGCGTTCGCGGATATCCTGACGCAGGCGGAAACTGGAGATATGGAAGACATCGAACGGGATACCACCGTCGGAGCAAACTTTTATCAACGGGTCTCCGAGAACGGCACGGCGCTCTTCGTGGAAAATCCCAATGAGGAACGCGCCGCAATCTTCCTCTATATCAACGGCATAAGCCTGGATATGTTTGTGCCGGCCCGATCCGTAAAGCCTGTCACGTACGATGTCCCTCTCGGCACGGAGGCCCGTCTCGCACTGTGCACGGCGGGTGTGTTGGGCCGATGGACCGAAGGAGAACAGACCCTGCTGGTGGTTTATGGGGAGCCGGGCCTCGTCAACCGCGCCATCATCGCGGTCGAGGTAAACACGCACCTGGAACCACGGGTGGATGGCGATCTCAGCGCGGAATGGCGAGCAGTTAAGCCCAAGATCGCGGATCGTATGGACGGCGAGGAGCAAGAGATCACCGCGTTGCTCGATGCCGAAGAACGACCGGACGGACGTATCCCCACGAACCGATCTGGTGTGGATGCCCTGGAAGGAGGATCCCGCGGAATTCTGAAATTCACGATCGGCTTTGGCGACACTCCCCTGGAGGCTCGCATCCATTTGCCCGGCCATACGATTCATATCCTCGCGCTCCCGACCGAAATGGCGGATAGGACATGGTTCTGGACGCAGCCAGGGACAGTGCCGGAATTGATCCTTGGCGCCCATTATGCGGAGCGCAGGCAAGGGGGCGGCATCGCTATCGCGAGAACCCCCATGGACAACACCATGTGGCGCTTCCAGGAAGGAAAGTTGACGGGCATTGCATTGCCTCCTTGCGGCGACCTGCCCACGCCCCCCGCGCTGGGCCCATGGAGTTACCGAGAGGGAGAAATCGAGTCACAAACAGACTTTGACGACACGCAGGGTTACGGAATGTACTCTCCGACCAATAGAGTGCTGTTGGATGCTCAATCGGGATACGCCTGGTATCGGACAGTATTCGAAAGCGAGACCGAGCGCGAAGCCGACCTGACATTTACCGCATTTGCCGATCGTATCCTTATATTCTTAAATGGAGATTTCGTCACGGCAACGTTGCCGCCCTCCGAAGACAGAGCCGCCGATCCGGCGTTGACCGTACGCGTTCCGTTACGAAAGGGCCGGAACACACTTGCCGTTCTTACGGACAACCTCGGACATGTAAAGGGCGAGTGGCAATTCCGCGGTCGGCCAATGGCGCAAGACAAAAAGGGAATCTTTGGGGATGTCCTGCTTGACTACAGCCGGCGGCTCAGCGGATGGCGCTTCCTGGCGGGTCTGACACCCGAACGCATGCCGAATGGACACGCAGATGTTGTTTTCCGTTCGGAAAGAACCTTGCGGACAGAAGCCTGGCAATGGCGGGAGACTGCCCCCGCCTCCGGTAAGCGCCTTCGCTGGTATCGCGCGGCGTTCGAAGTCGCCAACAGCGAACTCACGCTTCAAGGCCGCGAGTTGAGACTGGATTTGGCGGGAATGGGGAAGGGCGTGCTGTGGGTCAACGGCATCCACCTGGGTCGCTACTGGACGATCAATGGCCATACACGCTATTTTTTGCCCAAATGCTGGTTGCGCGAGCAAAATGAAATCGTGTTATTTGAAGAATCCAACGCGTCGCCGGAAAATGTAACACTGGTCTGGGATTCTCTAGCTAGGATTGGGGATTGGAGCGAGGTCCTTTCGGCAGCGGTTTGAGCCGTGTCCTTTCGCAGGAGAATCGAGAGTGACGAAATTTATTTTAAAAAAGTTCCCAAAACTACTTGACAGGCCTTCAGGTCCGTGTTAAGATGAACTTGTTCTGATAACCAAGTATCTCCCTCACCGACGATGCGGTTATTTCATCGGGAGACTGAGCCTCCGGTCTTTCGAATTAAGCCGTACGATGCGAAGGCGAACCTCATAATTCCTCCAATGGTTAGG
>JBBRKX010000779.1:0-2185 GCA_038231675.1 Chthonomonadales bacterium
CACAGAATAAACCGGATCTGATCATTCTGGATGTTATGCTGCCCTCGGCGAGCGGTTTTGACGTTTGCCGACTGCTTCGCAAGCAGAGCAGCGTTCCCATCATCTTATTGACGGCACGCGCGGATGAGACGGACCGCGTGGTGGGGCTGGAGCTTGGCGCCGATGATTATGTGACCAAGCCCTTCAGCATGCGGGAGTTGATGGCGAGAGTGAAAACCGTGCTGAGACGCTCGCGAACCGACGAGCATTCCGAGGATGTCGTGCAGTCCGGAAACTTGATCATCGATCCTAATCGCTATGAGGTCACGCTCGGCGGTAAGACCGTGGAGCTTTCCCCGAAAGAGTTTGAGTTGCTTCGCTTCCTCGTGACGCATTCCGGTCAGGTCTATTCGAGACAGGCGTTGCTGGACCGCGTATGGGGAGCAGACGCGTATGTCGAGGATCGAACCGTGGACGTTCATATCCGCTGGCTGCGCGAAAAGATAGAGATCGAGCCATCCCGTCCGGACCGTCTTATGACCGTGCGCGGAGTTGGCTACAAATTCAGGAGCGAGTAACGGCCCTAGCAGGTTCCGTTCGAGGCGGTAGGCCATGATATGGTTTTGGTTCTTTGCCAGCGTCGTGCTGGGAACCGGCGCATTCTTTTGCGCGCGCAAAGCATTGGAACTCAGCACGCGTTTGAGGCTCCTGGAGGCGTCTAAAAACTCGGCGGCCGAAGAGTTTAAGGCGCGCCACCAGTTTGCGGAAGCGCAGCTTGCGCGCATGAGCCAGGAGTACGAGACTCTGATGGCCTCCTGCGGCGCGGGAGTAATTGTGCTGAGCCGTGACGGCATCATAGAACGAGTCAACCCGCCGGCACGCCGTATCCTCGGCGTCTCGACATCGGGCCTCGTGGGCAAGTCGCTCTTACAGGCGACCCTGTCTCGGGATTTGAGCGCCCTGCTGGCAGAATCGCACCATGAGCAGATTGCGGTCCACGCCGAAGTGCGCATGCCGGGCTCCAGTGGCAACTGTGTGCTCGTTACGGTGGCCCCCATGGGCAACAAGGGCGAGGAGCCCTGGCGGTTTGTGCTGGTGGCGCACGATGTTACGGAGTTGCGTCGATTGGAGACGATACGCCGTGACTTCGTGGCGAATGTATCCCACGAACTCAGGACCCCTCTTGCCTCCATTCGGGCCATGGCCGAGACCCTGCAAGATGGCGCGCTCGACGACCATGAGGTCGCCATGCACTTCGTGGAAACGATCATCACGGAAGCGCAACGACTGACCCGTATCTCGGAAGATCTGCTTATCCTCTCCCGCGCGGAATCCCGTGCCCCGGAAAAAGCGATGGTGTCGCTTTCGCTCCTCATGGAGGAGATCGTATCTCGTTTCCGACAGCAGGCGGAAAAAGCTGGGCTGATCCTGTTGCAGGAGATTCCTCCCCACCTCAGCGTGTTCGCAAACGGGGATCAGATCGAACAGGTTCTCGTCAACCTCATCGACAACGCCATCAAATATACCGCGTCCGGCGGCAGCATTTGCGTCACCGCGGATCGTCTGCCGGCCGGTGTCGCGGTGCATGTCGCGGATACCGGGATCGGGCTGATGAGCCAGGACGTGCCGCGCGTTTTCGAGCGGTTCTATCGGGTGGACAAAGCCCGATCGAGACAGTCCGGCGGCACTGGCCTGGGGCTGTCCATCGTGAAGCACATTGTGGAGGCGCACGGAGGTCAGGTGACGGTGGAAAGCGAATACAATCGCGGCTCGACCTTCACGTTTACGCTCCCCATGGGCGAGGACAGCAGCGAGAAGGCGATTGCCCCCGCGGAAATGGCCGCGATCCAACGATCCTGGTAGAAAGGAAGGACCGATGAACGCTAGTGTATCCGTTGCACCAACCACACAGTCGATGTTTACCTACATCGAACAGGACGACATCGAGGCGATGCGCCGGTTGCTCGATGCCGACCCGATGCTTGTTCACTCTCGGCATACGGATTTACAATCCGGGCACGCGAGCGCGCTCCAGTTCGCCGCCGCACGCGGGAATCTGCCTGCCTGCCGCCTTCTCGTCGAGCGCGGCGCGGAAGTGTACACCAACCCGATGAATACCTACCCGCCGGTGATGGAAGCCGCATGGAACAAGCATCAGGCCGTGGTGGATTACTTTCTTCTTGAGATTCCCGAGAAGGCGGATGGG
>JBBRKX010000780.1:0-2166 GCA_038231675.1 Chthonomonadales bacterium
GGTGCTACTGGATGGCGGCGTCCGCTGGTTACGCAGCAACGGAACGGTATTTTATGACCCGGAAGGCCAGCCTACGCGGGTGCTGGGTACGGTTACCGACACAACACACCAGAAGCGCCTTCAGTTTCAATTCCTCCAATCGCAACGGATGGAAGGGCTGGGGCGACTGGCGGGAGGCATCGCGCATGACTTTAATAACCTCATCGCGGTCATCCTGGGCTATGCGGAGATCGTGCAGTCGGAGGCGTCTCCTGGGAGCACACTACACACCAACATCCGGATTATAGAAGACGCCGCCGACCGGGCCGCAAAGTTGACTGGCCAACTTCTTGCTTTCGCTCGGCGGCAGGTCAACGTACCGAAAATCATTTGCCCCGTGGATCTGATTGCCGGGATGAAACAGATTCTTAAGCCGCTTATTCGAGAAGATATCGCACTTGTCACATTGCTGAAGGAAGCTACCGGGAATATTTTGGCGGATGGGGGACAAATCGAGCAGGTGCTCGTCAACCTGGTTGTCAATGCCCGTGACGCTATTCCCAATGGCGGCAAAATCATCATTGAAACCGACAACGTGATATTGACCGATCGCTACGAACAGACCACGGTCGTGCCCGGCGACTACGTTTTGATCGCGGTGAGCGACACCGGCGAAGGCATGACCGAGGACGTAAGGAGTCGATTATTCGAGCCGTTCTTCACAACGAAGGCCGTCGGAAAGGGAACTGGCCTCGGGCTATCGACGGTATACGGAATCGTGGAGCAAAGCGGGGGCTATATCTTTGTCTACAGCGAGCCCGGAATTGGAACGACATTCAAGGTTTATCTGCCGCGTGTAGGCAGAGTGATGGCAGATGAAGCAGAAATAAAGCCAACCGTCAACGTCGGAGGAAACGAGACGATACTGGTTGTGGAGGATGAGCCCCTCCTGCGAGAGTTGACCGTAAGCACGCTCACACGCAATGGATACGCGGTTCTGCAAGCAGAAAATGGCGTGAAAGCCCTCCAGATCGCCCGGGAATTTGCGGAGGAGATCCATTTGTTGGTCACCGATGCCATTATGCCGGAAATGGGCGGCAAAGAATTGGCCGACCTTTTAAAGGCGATCCGTCCTTCGACACGCGTTCTTTATGCCTCTGGATATACGGAAGATGTAACGGCAATGCATGGCGCCCATCTGGATGGAACGGATTTTCTTCAGAAGCCATTCACCTCTCCAACGTTGCTATTCAAAGTGCGGCAGGCCCTTGAAAAGGCTTAACACTATGTACGCCCTCTCAGGGGAATGCGATGCCCTCTGAACAGTACCGCAAACCCATGCGCAATCTGTTTCCCCTCCAGAGCGATCCTGCCTTTGTTGGGCTTGAACTCCTTCGCGCGTCGCTCGATTGCGTCTTCATCAACGATCTACGGGGAAAGCTCCTCTTTGTAAGCAATGCCGGCGCACGTTTGCTTGACAGCGCCCCGGACGCCATGGTGGGAATGACATTCAGCCAAATCGAACCCCTGCCTGCTCATGTGGCTGCCCTGTTCGACCGATGCCGCGCGGAGGTGTTAAGCACAGGTATGGCGACCGTGCATGCCTATAGCATCCCTACCCTCCACGGAACATGTGAGCATGAGTTCACCATCAGTCCCGCGCTCAACGACGCAGGCGCCGTGGTTGGAACGCTTATTATCTCTCGGGACGTTACCGTGCGTCTTCCTTCGAAACCAATCGCTCCCATCGAAGGCGACATTACTGAAAAAGATTCCGGGGCCCTGGATATGGCCGCACGGGAATCCATCCAACAAGAAAAACTCCGGAAGTATGTGATGCAGGCGGCCAACTGCCAACTGTGGTATGCCGATGTGACCGAGCTTTCTCCGCCCACCCATCTTGAGTGGACCATTTATATCAGCGATGAGGCCGAGGCTCAGAGATTTCTGCCCCTGGATGTGCGCCAGGGTGAGACCTATCAAGACGCTCGGTATCGCTGCAGGATTCCTGAGGATCGGGACGCCTGCAATGCGCTGGGCACCCAATCCGTGCGTGCCGGACGGAGTTACTCACAGGACTTTCGGACGACCTGTGCGGATGGCGCGATCCGGTGGCTGCATGAGGATATCCAGGTCGAAACGGTCCAGGAGGGAAAGCACTGGCGCGTCGTAGCCGTCTGCACGGAC
>JBBRKX010000781.1:0-2089 GCA_038231675.1 Chthonomonadales bacterium
ATCTTGCGGGCAAGCAGGAAGCAGATACGGCTGCTCGGGTGAATAAGGAAGATATCGGGTGCTCATACGGTAACATTAGATCGCTATGGAACCAAATCCTGCAATCTCGTCAAAGATCTTTTCGTGGACAGGCTCCTAGCGATTGCTGAAGCGAAGAAAAACGAATTGCTGACTGAGATTATGGAATCCGTGCCGCGCCGTACTTTGCTTCCGCAGGAAACCATTAGCGCTATTGAAGGAGATGACGCTCTCTCCTTGGCGCTCCAATACCCACTCGACCTCTGGCGAGTATTCCTCCATCCCCTTCAATGGGAAACTGTGCGCGTTTCTTTTGCGACCTCCTGCTTTCTTATGGGAGGCCCTGGCACAGGAAAGTCCGTCTGCATTGTGCATCGAATCAAACGAATTGTCGAAGCACTGAATGAAAATGAGATAGTAGTACTGACTACTTTTCGGGAGCAGCTGTTTGACTATATCGAAGGGATGCTGGTTAAGCTCGACGTCGATATGCAGCGTGTCGTCATAACGGACGTGAACCAAATCCGACTCCTCGATCAAAAGCCCGAAGGGGTTCGGCTTGATGGCTTTTTTACAGTCTCGGAGGCTGGGGTCCATTACTATGCAAAAGATAAAGAATTTAAAGTGCGCCATTTACTCATAGATGAGTTTCAGGATTATGCTGGTGGACGGCTTAACGCGGTTGGCAGGTTAATGCAATGCGTTCCGTTTACTGCCGCGCTCGACTATACTCAAGCGATCTACAAACCTGCCACAGATGTCTCGACATACATCAAGACATTCGCCAATACTGTAAAAGTCTTTCGCTTGGACTATTGCTACCGGCTGAACCATCAAGTAGTTCAGCGTCTTAAAAGCGTTGTCGCAACGATCCGGGTAATATCCCTCCATGCAAGCAATGAAGGTTTTCGGCTTTCGCTATATAAGGAAGAGGAAGAACTAATCGCAAGTCTGAGAGCTGGTATTTACGGTCAACCGCCCAAAATATGTAGGTTCGCGGACCAGTTCGAACTGGAGGAGATCCTTCTAAGTCAGATAGAGCGGATGAAGAACTTCTATCACGAAAGCCCCCCGGAAGCGCATCCATCTCCGACTTTTCCAGATAGGTAACGCTGGTTTTGCCGGCGCGTTTGGTGGGGATGATGCGGAGTTGTCCGCACCAATGAACGTGCTCAGGGCTCCGCTGCCCGACAAATCGAGCCAGGGCGTGGATGGCGGCCAGGCGCTGGTTGCGAGTGGCCACACAGCACTTTCGTTTTTCTTCCAACTCCCGGAGGAAGAGGCGGACCAGATCCGGGGAGATATCCTCAACCTGGAGTCTATCAACCGGTTTCCTGGCATGTTCGGCGGCAAACGGCAGTAACAACCGTAGAGTATCGCGGTAACTACGCTGCGTGTTGTGCGCCAGATTCCGTTCTGTAACAAGGTGTTCAAGCAGAAAGCGCCGGACCCAAGGGCCGAGCATGGCGGATCCGGTCATGGCTGCGCCTCCTGTATCGCATATCGCTCAAAGAGGATGTTCGCCTCTGCGAGAAGTTCTGGAGTCATGCTCAGATAAGTTTGAGTTCCAGACAGATTCGCGTGACCCATGTAGACGGACATTTTTTCCAGAAACTTCTGCACGTCGCCGCCCTGGTGGTAACACCAGGTAAGCCGGTGAACAGCGGATGTGTGTCGCAAGTCATGCATCCGTGGTTGGCAGCGCGGACCACCCTCTCGACGAAGACCCGCGTGCTCACGCAGCCGCCCGAAGTTGTAGTGCAGCGTATTGAGATTGACACGTTTGCCGTAACGATCACAAAAGAACGGTGAACCAGCCCAAGGGCAGGGATCGGCGGCATTTCGCCACTCAGCATATTGGCGTATCTGTTGGGTGAGGTCGGTGCCCAAAGGAACAAGTCGGCTCTTGAAGAACTTAGAGTCGCGCACGGTCAAGACGGCATTGCCGAGGTCGATGTCATCAAAGGTCAAGAACAGCGCCTCGGAAACGCGTAGAGATGCGCCGTACAGCAGCAACAAAATGGAACGGATCGTTCGTGGCTCCAAGTGGCCCTGATTACGTTGGTACGAG
>JBBRKX010000782.1:0-2047 GCA_038231675.1 Chthonomonadales bacterium
ACTTGCCATCCGGAGTGAACGCCATTTTGAGCGGCAGATCGCCGGACAGCGCAATAGGGCGCCCCGCAGGGGTCACGCGCCAGCCGTTCGGCAGGAAGGTCGCCTGACTGTTCTCGATCGGCACATCCGGCAGCGTCACCTTATTCTTGCGGACGCGGTGCGCCATACTGGCGCCGCACACCACGGCGACAATGGCGGCGACAGCGATCGAACGGGGGATGGAATGCCTCATGATCGGTTCCTTTTCGAATGTCTTGTGGCGCGTGCGGCCTGAGGCGGGCTTTTGGAAAAGGCCTGGAAAGAATAATGAGCCGGCGGGCACTGGCGCAACGCAATAGGGGCGCCGCCGTATAAAAAGGTTGTGCGCCAGGCCATGATCTGGGGCCGATCGGTTCCGGCGACAGACCTATGCGACTCTGTTAAGTATAGCCCGCACCGGACCCAAAACGGAATCTTATCGCAACAAGGAAAAAAGTCTTCAATCGAACGAAGTCTTTTTGTATGGTGCATCGGCTGTACGGACTTCCATTGATTTGAATGCCGACGCCTTGCTTGCAGTTGTAAAAATTTGCACAGGTGGCTCAAATCCACTATTTATGCTTTAATGATAAGAGCCGCTCTGTTCTAAACGTTGTTTGCCGTCAATTCCGGGGCGCCCGCTGCGCCAACAATGCTTATAGCGACTCGGTGTGGGCTAAGTAACCGTCCATGCAAGTCCAACCACCACAAACTTCCTGCTTTTCGTCCGTCGTCCGGCCGTTAAACGTCCAGGTTGTCACCACCTTGGAAGGTTTATCCGACCTGCGCACAGAGTGGAATCAGCTTGAAACGGCAACAGGACAGGAGAATCCGTTTGCCCGTTGGGAGTGGATCTGGCATTGGTGGCAGGTATACGGGCGTCAGAACTCCTTCCGTCATTATCGTCTGCACATCTGCGTCTTGCGCGATGCCATGGCGTCCGTGCGCGCAATCGTTCCCTTTGTCCTCACGGTATGGGGCTGTTTTCCATTTACCGTGCGCGCCTTACGCCTCTTCGGGTTCCGCGAAAATACGATCGAGCTGCCAACGCCATTGATATCGCCGGGATGGGAGCACGCGGCGGCATCGGCCCTCACGGAAGCTCTGAACGGCCAATCGCAGCGGTATGATCAGTTTCGATTTCCCAAGAGCCGCGTATTCCTGCATAGTCTGGCCACGGATCTCATCGCCGCAAAGCGGCTGCGGATCTGCAGACTCCATATAGGGGAACAGGTGGTCGCAAGTCAGATCGTGCTTACAACGGAAAACAGCATCTATCTTTCGTTTTCCGGCTTCGATCCCGCATGGCGGCGTTACAGCGTGATGACGATTCTGGCGGCGGAATGTATCAAACAGGCTATTTCGGAGGAACGACACTCCGTCAACCTGTCCGCCTGGTCCTCTCAGAATAAACTCCGCTGGAGGCCGCAGGAAGTGCCGTATCGGAGCATTACCGTGAATTCTCTCGCTCTGCGTTCGATCCTGGCGCGGCGTTTCCATCGCCACGGAATAGCGGCGGCAAGACGCTGGCTGCGGCCATGGATCGACAACCCCGGAGATGGAATGAGGGAAGAGTAGAACGCCCAGGATTTTAGCGGAAGCGTGCGCCCGAAAGAGGGACGAACAGTGCGTTCGTCCCTAGCAAAAAGTCAGGCTACTTCGATTGACCAGGCGCCAACAAAGTGTCTGGTTGCGTATTTTTCCCGGTTGCGGGAGCGCCCTCCGTAGGGCCTGAGACAATGGGGGGTTTTGTTCCGGTATCCTCCGATTTGTCTGAACTACACCCTGTGAGCATGCCCATGACAAAAATCATAACACCTAGAACAGATAGGAACGCGCGCATGTACGATACTCCCGGCTTATGCGGATAGTGCGGCATATCCTTTGCTTGGAAAATATCTCAAGCGCAAATATATGTGCCTACAGCATGCCCCAATCTAGATTCAAGTAGAAGGTTCCGGCAGCGGCATTGTTGTTGCCCTGCAGAAGATCGTCGCGAACTCGGCGCACGTCGACGCCGGCCTTCAGC
>JBBRKX010000783.1:0-2028 GCA_038231675.1 Chthonomonadales bacterium
GATCGAACGCCTGCTGCATCGTCTCGACATACCCTTTGTCCAGGAGCACACGGGCAAAATGCGGTCGCGCGACGACCGCGCCTCCCGCCACTGCTTCCACTTCTTCGAGCGTAATGTCGAAGCCGATCTCGTCTCGCAATCGCGCGACGATCTTTGCGTTGCGCTGATCCCGGTGGTCTCGAATCTCCTGAAGCCGTGTCAGGAGCTCAGGCGAATGGGGGTCGATGAAGTAGCCAAGCAGATGACACTGCCCGCGCTCGACTTCCGCGCTTAATTCGATGCCGGGAACGATTTCCACGCCATAAGTTTCGCCGGCCTCGAGCGCTTCCGCCAACCCAGCAATCGTGTCATGGTCCGTTACTCCGATGGCGGCAAGGCCTATGTCTCGCGCGTGGCGCACCAGGTCCGTAGGAGAATGGTCCCCATCGGAAGCGGTCGTATGGGAATGCAGGTCGACACCGCGCAGCGCTTGCTTCTCTTTATTCATTCTATCTCCATGGCACGGGGGTGGGGCAGTCGGGAGCGTTCTTTTGCAGACGAGCGGTCTGGCGCGGGCCGGGCTAGGGGCTCCCTATCAGTCCTCTGTCCGCCAGATAGTCTAAAATGCGGGCCGAGGATTCTGCTACTGTTTCACGGCTGGTATGGGCCGTGATTTCGTGTTTCTCCGGGGCCTCGTAAGGATCGGATACTCCGGTGAAATTGGCGATCTCTCCGGCAAGCGCTTTCTTATAGAGCCCTTTGACATCTCGGTCCACCAGAGCGTCTAAAGGAGCGGAGGCATATACCTCGATAAACGCGGCCCGGCCTTCTTGCTCTATCTCCGCTCGGATCTCGTTGCGAACCGCCCGGTACGGCGATATTGCGGCCGTAATGGCGATCACTCCATTGCGCGCGAGCACGCGGGCAACCCAGCCGATACGGCGCACATTCACGTCACGGTCTTCCTTGGAAAACGTGAGGCCACGCGATAAATGGGTCCGCACTTCATCGCCGTCAAGGAGTTCGACGTTATAGTGCCGGCGCTGAAATTCCGCGGTGAGCTTTTCCGCAAGCGTGGACTTTCCCGCCCCCGACATCCCCGTAAACCACAAAACGAAACCTTTGTGCGACTCCATGCGTGACTCTCTCCAGAACCGATCGCAAGCGACCTGGGAACTTTGCGGCCGTACGGAACTGTATTGACTCTCAGAGGGTGATTGTACTATAATTCTATTGGAATAGTCAAGATTGGTCGGGAAGACCGACGGAGCCTGGGATGCACATCGCGAATTTAAATGATCTCTCTTCACCAGCCGAGCTTAAGTCCTACAGCGACATGCTGGAAAACAGCGCGCCGGAACAGATCCTGGAATGGGCGGTGGATAAATATTATCCTTCCCTCACCATGGCAACGGCGTTCGGCGCGGAGGGTTGTGTGCTGATCGCCATGCTGGCCCAGATCGCGCCCAATGGCAAGAACGTACGGATATTCAACCTGGAAACCGGATATCAGTTCCAGGAGACCCTGGATTTGCGGGAACGCATCCTGGAAAAGTATGGCATCGAGGTCGAATACATCCGAGCGAAAGAGTCCGTGGAACAGATGGAGCGCCGGTTCGATGGACCTATCTATAGGACGGATCGGGATGCGTGCTGCCGTATTCGTAAGGTCGAACCGCAAAAGATCGCGATAGAAGGCTACAAGGCATGGATCAGCGCGATCCGCCGCGACCAATCGCCCGTACGGGCCGGCGCGGGGATCGTCGAATGGGACGCCAAATTCAATCTCGTCAAAATCAACCCGCTGGCAAACTGGACCAGGCGCGATGTCTGGGCCTATATCAACATCAATGAAGTCCCGTACAACCCCTTACACGACCAGGGGTATCCAAGTGTGGGATGCTGGCCATGCACCAGTGCGGTAAAGCCCGGCGATGACGAACGCGCGGGCCGGTGGGCGGGAACCGCGAAATTCGAATGCGGTCTTCATACGCGGTAACTGAGCGCGCTCTACTTCTTCGGTTTGGTAGGAAGCAGTAGAGGCTCTCC
>JBBRKX010000784.1:0-1962 GCA_038231675.1 Chthonomonadales bacterium
CAGCATGTTTTCCTGCTACGATATTGCGTCGGGAAAGCTGCGCTGGACATATCCCGATACGTTCGTGGGCGTGCATGGATCCCATAACGCGCCGCCGGATGAAGTCGGTCTGATCCGAGGCTCCTATGGCCCGACCGGAGTGGCGAAATTGCCGGACCCGATCGGAAATGTTTGGGTGATCCCTACTAACGTCAGCGAGTGGCATGTCCTCACCGGTGACGGTTTCTATCTCACTCGATTGTTTCAGCCCGACAGTCTTAAATACTCCTGGCCGGAACAGGCCGTGCCTGGGGCGGACATGAGCAATACGCCTCCCGGTATGGGCGGTGAGGATTTCGGAGGCTCCATTGCATATGGCAAAGATGGAAAGCTGTATGTGCAGTCCGGCAAGACCGGTTACTGGAACATGGAAGTCACGGGGCTCGAAACCGTACGGAAGTTGGATGGCGCCGGCAGCATCCGAATAAGCGCCGAGGACATCCGGCTGGCGCAGACCTTCCACGACCAGTACGCTCAGGCGGCGGTCGGGCGGAGGCTGCTGGCGATCAAGAAGCTCACGCCGGCGTTTACCGGTAGCCTTGACAATGATTTCAAGGGCGAGGACGTGATTCGGTATCAAAAACAGGACGAAGCGGCCGTCCGCTCCGCAGCGGCATGGGACGATCAGAAACTCTATCTCGGGTGGGACGTTCGCGATCCAACGCCGTGGACAAATGGGGCCGGCGTCCCCGAGAACATGTACCTGTCCGGCGACACGGTCGATTTCCAACTGGGGACCGATGCGGGCGCGGATAAGAATCGCGTGGAGGCGAGTCTGGGCGATCTACGGCTCTCCATTGGGAACTTCCAGGGAACGCCCACGGCGGTGCTCTATCGCAAATTAGCCCATGACAAGCATCCAAAGACATTTACTTCCGGCGTGATCAAAGAGTATCGCATGGACAGCGTACAGGTTATAAAGAATGCCGATATCAAGGTAAGCAAACGTGGGGACGGCTATACGATCGAAGCTGTAATTTCGCTGGCCGACCTGGATTGGAAACCCATGCCTGGAGTGACGCTGAAGGGCGACTTAGGGGCAACGCATGGCGACCAGGCGGGACAACGGACCCGACTGCGCACGTACTGGAATAATCAGCATACGGGCATCGTGGATGATGCCGTCTTCGAATTGATGATGGAACCCAGGAATTGGGGCGATTTAACCTTCGAGTAGCAAGCTACTGAGAAGCGTCTCCTTCGCGTTGATAGGTTTCGGTCGTTCCACCATCGGATACCGTTAAAGTCTTGTCGTTTACGGACCATGTCCAGGACCGTGTGTTGGGCACAGTGGGGGGAAGTTTGCTGGCGTCCAGGTTGACAATGAGTTTCTGATCCTCTTGTTTCCAGGTAAGGGGCGAGTTGAAGTTCGCCATCAACATAGTGACGGATAACGTTCCCGTACCGTCTGCGTTAATGGTAAGGTGCGACTGTGCGCCAGATAGGTTCATCATCCACTTGCCGACGAATGGTTGCTTGGTTGCACATCCAAGTGGGGAAAGCGCAAGGACAATGCAGAAGGCGCACAGTAATGCGCTCCGTGATGGAACAGTGGAAAATTGCACGTTAGATATCTCCTTAAGTGATGTTCTGCTTATTTCCGTTAGATGCGTGACTCTCCTCCTATTCGGCTATCGGCACAGAAGTGATACATATCGCGACCTTAAAATTGTCAGCCAATGTTTTTATTCTTTTCCTCTAAACAATACCTTCGCCAAACCTGACTCGTGCCCGAGTACCACACATTCAGTGTGTTCGCCGGAATGTGCGCCAACCAGGCTCCTTTAGGCCGCCATTTCCTGCTCGGGAGCACTCCCAGGCGGCAAATGGATACAACCCAGCCGACATATCTGCTCCACGATCTGCTCACAAATAATGGCATCCGGGTTTTGCGGAAGCATTTTTAGCAGCGCAGAAGCGTAA
>JBBRKX010000785.1:0-1668 GCA_038231675.1 Chthonomonadales bacterium
AGGATCGTCCAGTACCCACCACAAAAACGTATGGGTATCGAGCATATATCTCATGGTTTTCCGGAGCCATCGTAAATCACATCCAGCATGTCAGCGGGAAGTGGATCGAAGAACTCTGGAGGCACAGAGAACAGACTGCTGTCGCCTCCCGGAACCCGACGTGACACAATCGGCGTACCCAAATCACTCGCAGGCAACAGTCTGGCGATGGGCGTACCGTCTCTGGCGATAACGATCTCCGCCGTATCCGCAGTCAGGCGCGACAAGAGTTCCGGAAGGTGGCTGGAGGCTTCCTCAAGCGAAACAATTACGGTCATTACTTTCTCTCTTCCCGTCATTCGTCTGCAGGGTGGGTTGGCGCATTATACCACTGCAGTGCGGGTTACGCTTTCCCATCGTTCTTATCCTTTTCGGATGTCTCCATCAGTCGAAATCGAATCCATTGAACGGACAAACGAAAGCCCAGGAAAGTGATAGCCGTAGGTTTACTTGACGTTCCGGGCGGGTACGGCAGGGTCGAGCAGGTTGTTGTCGCCCATCCAATCCGCAAGGCGCTGCGGCCAGTTTTTGATCGTTGTCAGTTTCGAGCGTGCGCCCATATTGAAAGCGTGCGCGCCCTTGGTGAACACATGCACCTCGACAGGAACTCTGGCGGCGCGATAGAGGCGAAAGATCCTTAACACGGAATCCGTGTGATCGTCATCGTTAGCGACGAGCAGGAACGCGGGCGGCACATTGGCCGGCAGCGTTTCCGGGATTCCTGCGCCGCCTGGATAGATCTCCACGATAAAATCCGGGCGGGCGCTGACCTTATCGATGGGGTCTGTGGCGTGCGTATCTCCGGCGTTCTCGCCGAACGACGTCATCGAGACGACTTCGCCCCCCGCCGAGAAACCCACCATGCCGATCCGGTTCGGATCGATTCCCCATTCGACCGCCCGGCTGCGCACCAGACGCATGGCGCGCAAGCCATCCTGGCGCGGGTGCGTCATGTTGTAGACGGAACCTGGTTCGCGTGGAAGGCGATATTTAAGGGCGAACGCTGCGACGCCGATACTATTGAAATACCGGGCCGCCTCGATGCCTTCGGGAACAAAGCCGAGTTCTCTAAAACCACCGCCGGGACAAAGAATCACCGCCGCCCCATTGGCTTTCCCCTTTGGGGGCAGAAACACGGTGAGTGACGGGTTGTTTACGCTCTTCACCCAGTAACTCGCGGCCTGCTCGGGAAGGTCTTTCCTATCCTCGAAACCGGGAGCGCCATTGGTCCACAACCGCACGACCGATTGCGCTCCCGCTGGAAGGCTTTGAGGAGCGCTTTGTGAGGTTCCCTGTGCTTTTCCGAGCATTGGGGCTGCAATAAGCAGCAGGCCGATAAGGAATTTCATACGCATTGTGTTTGTCGCCTTCATGGAGATCAAATACGGATTCGCCCGGTAGAGTCTCCGAATCGTTCTAGGTTTGTCAGGCCCATCCGGTCGGCCAGGCTCAGGAACAAGTTGCAGGCAGGGGTGGATTTGTAGTTCACATAGCCGGAGGGAGACAATGCGCCCCCACCATTCCCCGCGACCACAATCGGCAGGTTATTGTGGGTGTGGCGATTGCCGTCGGCATCCCCGCTGCCATAGACGATCATCGAATTGTGAAGCAGGGACTTGCCGTCCACAT
>JBBRKX010000786.1:0-1368 GCA_038231675.1 Chthonomonadales bacterium
CGTGATGGAACGTTATATTGCCCACTCCCTGCCTGTCGTGGCTCCTCTACTGGACTACCTGTGAGATCGTCTCACCGGCGCGGAGCGGGACATCATCCAACTTGTCTTCGAAAAACATCCGGATTTACTGCACAAGCGAGCCGAGAAAGGCAAGCATTTCACCTGTATTCATGGCGATCCCAATCCGGGCAATATTCTCTCTCCTGCCGATGCCAACGGACGCGCCTACCTGATTGACCGCCAGCCTTTTCCGTGGAGCCTGACGACCTGGCTGGGCGTCAGCGATTTGGCATATCTGATGGTGCACTGGTGGGGCAGCGCTATTCGGTGGGAGTTGGAAGAGCCGTTGCTACGCCGGTATTGGGAGCAGTTACAAAGCAGAGGTGTTGAGGACTACACCTGGGAGCGATTAGGGGAGGATTACCGATTGGCGGCGATGCAGAGTTTCTATGTCGTTGCGGATTGGAACATTGACCCCGCCGAACAACAGCGGATGGAGTGGGTCTGGTGGCCGCAGTTGCAAATGGCGCTGGGGGCTTACCGCAGCTTGCACTGTGCCGATCTGTTGGCAGCCGTGTAGGAAATAGGCGGATCCTGTATCTTCGTTCGGCGCGGACACCTCCCAACACGCTATCCCATTATCGAGGTTCGCACCCACTCGGAAGCCGGTCATGCCGAGGTCAGGCGTTTCTATGGCGTGCATCATGGCGTCCTGAGGCGTATGCTTGAGATCGAAGGAGAGGTGGGCGGGCCGGTATTATTGGACATGAATAAGGATGGGAAACGCGAATGGGTCTTCGATGACTATGACCACACCGTGCAGCCTGGGCCGGAACACTATGAAGTTTACAAAGAGATGCCTGATGGCACGCTAAAGTTTTGGAAGGAACGGGATAATCCAAAGCACAAGTGGCTGCCGATTCCAATTGAATGGCGTACGGAATCAGACGGGGATACTCCTGAATGATTGGCGGCGTAACGCGAATAGCTTTACCGATAGGAGCGTTATAAAAAATTTGCCCGGCGCGCTCCATGCTTCTTGAGAAGCGCAATCACAGCAGCTTTCCTGTTCGCAATGGCCTTGTCCAGAGCGGTTTCGCCAAAGTTGCGAAGATTCACTTGCGCGCCAGAATTAAGCAGACTGCGCGCCGCATCCCGGTTGCCGTACCTGGATGCCCACATGAGCGCCGTCTCACCAGCCCCATCACGAAGATCTATTCTTGCCCCATGCATAAGCAGAATGCGAATTTTCCCATCGTCATCACGGCGTGCCGCCACTATGAGCGCCGTGTCGCCCTGGACTGTTTTGGCGTCTACCTTCGCCCCATGCGCAAGCAGAGTTCTAACGCCAGCAACGCCCTCGTCTTC